>DASZDV010000301.1:0-7705 GCA_035941575.1 Pyrinomonadaceae bacterium | reverse complement strand
CGCCGGATCGTGAACGAACTTTTGATCGTTGAGGAGACCGAAGATCGCGTCGTCGAGTTGATTACGTTTGATGAACTCGTCGTAATAGTAGAACGGAATCGTAAAACCGCTTGGCACTACGATTCCGGGCAGGCGCGCGTTCATCACCTCGCCGAGATTTGCCGACTTGCCACCGTACGAAAGGGTTAAGCGCGCGCGTTGTTGCGATAACTCGAGCAAACGCCTCTCATCGAGGTTGAAGCGCGGCTTCATCAGGTCCTGGCGCGCTGCGAGGCGACGCTGATATTCGCGCAACTGGTCCATGTCTGCGCGTTTGATCGTGTATTTTTCGCGCAGCGTCTCAAACGACACCCACCATCCGTCGTACTGCTTGAACAACTCTTTCGCGTTTTTGATGTAAGCGTTGGGAATGCCCCAGCCTTTTGCCAGAAGATTGATATGCGAGAGCGGCGTTGAAGGTTGCGAAGTTATGATGCCCGCGACAGGCGGAAGTTGGACCGGGACTTCATCTAAAACCAAAATTTCGTTAAAACCAATTTCGACGTGCTCATCGAGCTTCGGAATGATGTGGATGCGGCCCAACCCTTTGGCCACATTTAACGGTTGATATGCCTGCTCCTTCGCGATGTCGCTTTGCAAAACTCGCTGCACGCCCGCCAACGATTTGGACGCTTCTTCCTGCCGCAACGAATTGGGCTTGAAAGCTACGGGCGTGAAGAAAGTCTTGTTGATGACTTCGTAAGTAAGCTGTATCTGATCGCCGGGAATCAGATCACCTTCCCAAAACTCAAAGGTCCAGCGCCGTAGAGGTGTTTGAAACGCGAGCGTGCCGAGAATGAAGCGGCGGTTGGCGTTCAGATAGTTGTTGACGAAAAACTCACGGCCACGTTCGAGTGAGAGATAAGTTCCGTTCACGAAATCTTTGTGAAAACTGTAACGCTTTTTGTTGACGTAATAGATCTTGTTGTTGTCTTTGCGATCGATGACGAACATCAGATGCGGCAGCGCGAAGGGCGTGTTCGGATCGTAAACGACTGCGAGTCTGTTGAAATCGGCTTGAGATTTAATCGCTGGTAGCGATTTCTGTGCCGCAGATGAGCCACAGATTAAAACCACTAAAAGAACTACGTTTAGAACTTTCATAGCGTAGAGGTCGCTCGTTGCAGAGCTGTCAACAACACATCAACGTGGCGCTGCTCGGTCAGAAAGCTGTTGATATTCACGCGCATCGCGCGGCGGCCTTGCAAGACAGTCGTCGTTAACCACGCCTCACCGCTGCGTTCGATTATCTGTTGCAGGCGTTGCTGAACGCGATCCTGCTCGGCGCCGTCGCGATTTGAAACTGACTCGGGCAGGTAGCGGAAACAGCAGACGGCCGTCTCGACTTCACCGACGCGTTGGAAACCCCGCAGTTGGTCCAGTTGCGACGCGAGATAGTTCGTGAGATCGACGTGACGCTCGACCACTTGAGCGTATCCTTGCCGGCCCATGAACTTCATCGCCATCCATAGCTTGAGCGAGTTGAAACGGCGTGTGCCCATTTGGCCGTAGCGGAAGAAGTCAAACTCGACATCAGCGCCGCCACGATCTTCACTCAAATACTCAGGACTCATATCGAACGAGTCGCGCAGTACGCGCCCGCCCTCGCGAACGAGTGTCGCGCCACAGGCAAACGGAACGAACATCCACTTGTGCGGATCGAAAGTGATCGAATCAGCTAACGCAATACCGCGAAGTTTGTGTTTGTGCTTTTCCGAGAACGCCAGCGGCGCGCCATACGCAGCATCGATGTGATACCAGCATTCATTGTTGCCCGCGATTGCAGCAAGCTCTTCGAGGGGATCGATCACGCCCGTTGACGTTGTGCCCGCAACGCCGACAATGCAGCAGGGCAAACGTCCCTCCGCGCGGTCGCGTGCAATCTCTTCGATTAGTGCGTCGAGACGAATATGAAAGTGTTTGTCAGTAGGTATCTTGCGCAAACTCTCGCGGCCGAGACCGAGGAGATCGACGCTCTTATCGATCGAGTAATGACACTGTTCAGAAGCGTAAACGACGAGATCGCTCGGAGCGGATCGTACGCCACGATCTTTAATCGTTGCGACTGCTGTGTCGCGCGCGCATTTCAACCCGATCAAATTGGCTTCCGAACCACCACTCGCGAGCGTGCCAAAACTCTTTGGACCATACTCGAGCAGATCGCAAAGCCAGTGAATCACGCGCGCCTCGATCATTGCCGACGTCGGTCCATTACGCCACGCGCCGGCGTTCTGATTCAGCATTGAAGACAACGCGTCAGCCCAGACACCGATTGGCAACGGCGTGGGATTAAACTGGCCGAAGTACTTTGGGCTCGGAACGCCCATCGCATTTGGTTCGATGTCCCTCGTGAACGTCGCGAGAATCTCTTCTATGACAATCCCTTTTTCCGGCAAGGGCTCCGCAAAGAGTTTCTCAAGTTGGGCGGGCGTTGCCTCGGGAGTTACGCGCCGCGAGTCGAGCCGAGCGGCGTAGTCGTTGATGATTCGAGGAACCGTGTTTCCAAGCAGCTTATGCTGCTCAACAAAATCGTCAATCATGGTCTATGCTTCTGTTTAGTTTTGATCATGCAGAGCGAATTACAACAATTCGTCGACGCCTTACTTGCTAATGCGCGCGCATTTGACGTCGTCTTCTCCTCAGAAATGACGGAGAAGCTCGGAAATTACTACAGTTTACTAAGTCGCTGGAACGATCGTCTCCATCTTGTGGCGCCGTGTTCACCCGAGGAGTTTGCAACGCGCCACGTGCTTGAGTCGTTGATATTACTAAAACACCTGCCACCGGGAGCAACGATAGCAGACGTCGGCTCCGGCGCGGGCCTGCCGATCATTCCTTGCCTGATCGCGCGGCCGGATGTGGACGCTACGTTGATCGAATCATCCCAGAGGAAAGCGGTGTTCCTGCGTGAGGCGTTGAATGCCGTGGGTCGATCAGCGCAGATCATTGCGCGGCGATTCGAGGAGGTTGAGGCGCCGGCGGTTTCTTTTGTGAGCTGCCGGGCGTTGGATCAGTTTATCCGTAAAATTCCTGATCTAATTGCCTGGGCACCGGACGGATCTACGCTCTTGCTGTTTGGTGGGGAAAAATTGCTCAGCGCAGAGCGCTTCTTAATTCCAGGGTCAGAGAAGAGATACTTATTTGTGGTAAGGAAATAAAAAGGCAGATTCTAAGAGGGATTTTCGCGAATAACTTCCGTGGGCTTTTTATCTTCGCGCAGACCCTGAAACGACGGGTGGCGGATCACGCCCTCGTTAGTCCACTCCGTGAACGCGACTTCACCGATCAACTTCGGCTCAGCCCAAATCGCCTTCCTCAGATCCGGATCTTTCGGTATCTCGGCGAACGGTTTGGTCGACCGCGCGATCCGATCCAACATCTTCTTCAACTCCACCCGCTGCTTGTTACTAAACCCTGTTCCGGCTCGTCCGGCGTAAATCAGTTTACCTTTCTCGTACACCCCCAATACGAGCGAACTGAACGGTAAACCCTTGTCAGACAACGTGTAACCCGCGATCACAAATTCCTGCCGTCGCAGGCACTTTACTTTCTGCCAGTTGTGACTGCGAGTCGATTCGTACAACGAGTCTGCCACCTTCGAAACAATGCCTTCGATACCAAAGTCACACGCCTGTTTCAGAAACTTCGGCCCGTTTCCCTCAACGTGATCGCTGTAACGCAGGACGCGATTGTTACCGGCCGAAGCAATCAATTGTTCGAGTACGCGTTTCCGCTCGATCAACGGCGTCCGTGTCAGGCTAAACCCTTCGATGTAGATCAAGTCGAACGCTTCCAGCACGAGCCCCTTGCCGGCGGTTTTGTGTATCGCCTGTTGGAGCATTTGAAAACTGCTTCGCCCCGACGCGTCCATTGCCACCACTTCCGCGTCGACAATCGCACTCTGAACGCGCAACGCTTGTAACGCCTTCGAAACGTTCGGAAATTTATCAGTCCAATCCTTCTGGTTCCTGGTCCATAGGCGAACTCGCCCCCGATTCAGATGACACAACAACCGGTAACCGTCGAACTTGAGTTCGTGAACCCACTCGTTTCCTTTCGGAGCTTCTTTAACCAGCGTGGCAAGTTGTGGTGAAACAAAATCAGGCATCGGTGTCTTGCGGGCACCGGTCAGGTTCTTGATTTCTTTGGGATTCATTGGGCTGAACAGGCGGCACTCAGGTTGCTAGCTACGACGTGCAATGTTCGCGACAAGACTTATCAACCACATTTATCACGTTGTGCCGTCCACTGGAAATTACACACTGTGCGGGCTGCGAGTGAGTCGCCTTCCCGCAGAAACGAGACTCGTAGGCAACCTGCAACTGGTAGACAAGGTGCCGCCCAGTAAGACGATGTGCAAACACTGCGAACGGATAAGAGGCCAGACTGAATGAAAATAAAACTGCGCCAGCCGCTGCGAAGTGAAATAGGTCCTATATGTCTAATGAGACCTATAGGACCTATTGTTTGAAGTGCTACTCCTCGTCGGGAGCGGAAGCGCCATCGCCATCCGCACCGGTTCCGGTGGGAACGACGAGGGGTTCGCGGGTTGGGAGCACGATATCGTGCCCGCCGACGATATCGGGAAACTCGTCAAGGTCACGTTCGCGCGCCTGATCGATGGTCTCGTCGCGTTCGATATCGACGTTCCGGTAGTATTCCATGCCCGTTCCGGCAGGAATCAAACGGCCCATGATCACGTTCTCTTTCAAACCGCGCAGGTAATCGACGCGGCCCGAGATTGCAGCCTCAGTCAACACCCTCGTTGTTTCCTGGAACGAGGCCGCCGAGATGAACGAGTCGGTCGAGAGCGAAGCTTTCGTGATACCGAGCAACAGCGGTTCAGCCTGAGCGACCTCTCCGTCTTCCTGTCTCACACGCTCGTTCTCATCCTGGAAGCGGAAACGATCGACTTGCTCTTCAAGCAGAAACTCGGTGTCGCCGACTTCCTTGATCTTCACCCAGCGCAACATCTGCCGGACGATCACTTCGATGTGTTTGTCGTTGATGTTCACGCCCTGGAGCCGGTAGACCTCCTGAATTTCGTTCACGAGGTACTCCTGCAAGCGGCTCATACCCAACACGCGCAAGATGTCGTGCGGATTGAGCGGACCGTCCATCAACGCCTCGCCGGCTCGAACACGATCTCCGTCCTGCACGTTGATGTGCGTGCCGCGCGGAATATCGTACTCGCGCTCTTCACCGTCATCGCCGGTGATGATCAGTTTGCGCTTGCCCTTTGAGATCGCGCCAAGCGTAACTGTTCCGTCGATCTCCGACATGACCGCCGTTTCCGCAGGCCGGCGTGCTTCGAACAGCTCGACGACGCGCGGCAAACCGCCTGTGATGTCCTTGGTCTTCGTGGTTTCGCGCGGGATCTTCGCGATGATGTCACCCGGCTCAACTTCTTCGCCGTCGGTCACCATCAGGTTCGCCCGCACCGGCATCTGGTAAGTCTTCAGCACCTTGTTGCTGGCGCTGCGGATTTCCAGACGCGGCTGTTTCTTTTCGTCAGGCGAGTCTTTCACGACCATGCGCGACTGACCGGTTACTTCGTCGACCTCTTCGTCGAACGTCACGCCTTCCTTCAGATCCTGGAACTTAACGTGTCCAGCAACTTCGGTCAGGATCGCGAACGTGAACGGGTCCCACGTGGCGAGCAGTTGGTCCTGCGTCACGCGACTGCCGTCCTCGACGAGGATGTGTGCGCCGTAAACGATCTGGTAACGCGCCGCTTCGCGGCCACGATCGTCGATGATGATCAACGAACCATTGCGATTCATCGCGATGCGTTCGCCCTTGCGGCTCTTGACCGTTTGCAGGTCGAGATATTTGACTGTGCCATCCTGGCGAGCTTCGTGTTTCGACGACTCTTCCAGACGCGCAGTGCCTCCGATGTGGAACGTACGCATCGTCAACTGCGTGCCCGGTTCACCGATCGACTGCGCGGCAATAACACCAACCGCTTCACCGATCTCGACCGGACGGCCAGTTGCGAGGTTGCGTCCGTAGCACTTGATACAGCAGCCGCGACGCGATTCGCAGGTCAACACCGAACGAATACGCACTCGCTGCACGCCCGAACGTTGAATCTCGGCAGCCAGTTCTTCATCGATCTCCTGGTTGGCCGCGACGATCACCGAACCCTCAATCGGATCGGTAACGTCTTCGAGCGCCGTGCGGCCGACAATACGGTCGCGCAACGACTCGATCTCTTCGCCGCCTTCGACGATTGCGCTGGCGGAGATACCGCGCAGCGTGCCGCAGTCCTCTTCACTGATGATCACGTCCTGGGCCACGTCAACCAGCCGGCGGGTCAAATAACCCGAGTCGGCGGTCTTCAGGGCCGTATCAGCCAAACCCTTGCGAGCGCCGTGTGTCGAGATGAAGTACTGCAACACGTTGAGCCCTTCGCGGAAGTTTGCCTGGATCGGAGTCTCGATGATCTCGCCTGACGGCCGGGCCATCAGACCGCGCATACCAGCCAACTGTCGAATCTGCTGTGCGCTACCACGAGCTCCCGAATCGCTCATCACGAGGATCGGATTGAGTTCGCCGCTGGAGCGTTCACGATCGTCCATCGCCTTGAACATTTCCTTGGCGACTTTATCAGTCACCTCAGACCAGATCGCGATCACCTTGTTGTACCGTTCGCCGTTTGTGATGACGCCGTCGAGATACTGCTGCTCAACTGCGATCACGTCCTTGTCAGCTTTCTCGACCAGCGGTTTCTTAGCGCTCGGTGTTACCAGGTCGTCAATACCGATCGAGATACCGGCTTTGGTTGCATACAAGAAGCCTAACGTTTTGAGATCGTCGAGCATCTTGACCGTCATCTCGTGACCGAGACGAATGTGCGAATAGTTGACCAGTGACTGAAGACCTTTCTTCTTCAACGTGCCGTTGATGAACGGCAGACCCGCAGGTATTGAGTCGTTGAAAATAACGCGGCCGACAGTCGTGTTGATGACGCGACGCACATCGTCCTGAACGACGGCACGCAGGATGTCCTGCGGATCGTGTTCCTGGACGAGATCGATCAAGTCGCCCTGAATACGGAGTTTGATCGGCGTCTGCGTGGTGACTTCCCCCGCATCGAGCGCAAGCAGAACTTCCTCAAGTGAAGCAAAAACGCGGCCTTCGCCCTTTGCGCCCGGACGGTCGCGCGTCAGGTAGTAAATACCCAAAACGATGTCCTGCGACGGCACGGCGATCGGCTGACCGCTGGCCGGGCTGAGAATGTTGTTGCTCGAAAGCATCAACACTGCCGCTTCGATTTGCGCTTCCGGACTGAGCGGAATGTGGACTGCCATCTGGTCGCCGTCGAAGTCGGCGTTGAACGCCGTGCAGACGAGCGGATGGATCTTGATCGCTTTGCCTTCAACGAGAACTGGTTCAAACGCCTGAATGCCAAGACGGTGCAGTGTCGGAGCGCGATTCAACAAAACCGGATGCTCGCGAATCACCTCTTCGAGGATGTCCCAGACCACGGGCTCCTGGCGTTCGACCATCTCTCGCGCCTGCTTGATGGTCGCCGCGTGCTGCTGCTTCTCAAGCTGGTTATAGATGAAGGGCTTGAACAACTCCAAAGCCATCTTCTTCGGCAGACCGCATTGATGCAGCTTTAGCTCCGGGCCGACGACGATGACAGAGCGGCCTGAATAGT
>DASZDV010000300.1:0-14324 GCA_035941575.1 Pyrinomonadaceae bacterium | reverse complement strand
GCTATTCAGGGTGATGATGTTTACGTGGTCGACAGCGTCCTCGGCGCGGGCGGCTTGATGGAGCTTTACGATCTCGACCGCCCTGAATTGAGAGACAAACCGATCCAGATGACGGTGCCATCACCCTTGCGTCGCAAGATTTCTCCGTTTGACGCGCTCAAGAAACAGGACGTGCTGCTGCATCATCCGTACACGTCTTACACCACGGTCGTTGAGTTCATTCAGGCGGCCGCGCGTGATCCGCAGGTGGTTGCGATCAAGATTTGTCTCTATCGCACAGGTCCTGACTCACCAATTCCACCAGCACTGATCCGTGCGAGTGAGCAAGGCAAACAAGTCACAGCACTGATCGAGCTGAAAGCGCGTTTCGACGAGGAGCACAACATCGAATGGGCGCGCAAACTCGATGAAGCCGGCGTTCACGTCGTCTACGGCATCGTTGGTTTGAAGACTCACGGAAAACTGACTCTCGTCGTCCGCCGTGAAGGCGATGCGCTAAAGCGGTACGTCCACGTGGCTTCAGGCAATTACAACCCGACAACGTCGTGCACCTATACCGATCTTGGATTGTTCACCGTCGATGAAGAGATCGGCAAAGACGCCACTGAACTGTTCAACTATCTAACCGGTTTTTCCGAGCAGCGACACTACCGGAAACTGATGGTTGCGCCGGTTGAGCTGCGCGACAAACTCAACGCGCTGTTCGATCGCGAGATCGAACACAAACGAAAAGGTCGTCCGGCGCGAATCATCGCCAAGATCAATCGGTTGGCCGATCTTCAGATCGTCGAGAAGCTGTATGAGGTCTCACGCGCAGGCGTGGAAGTCGATCTGCTTGTGCGCGGCATCTGCATGCTGCGGCCAGGCATTCCCGGCCTTTCCGAGAACATACGTGTGCGCAGCGTCGTCGGACGTTTCCTCGAACACAGCCGTGTCTTCTGGTTTGCGAATGGCGGCGATGATGAACTCTACATCGGCAGCGCTGACTGGATGGCCAGAAACCTCAAACACCGGATCGAAGTGGTCGCACCCGTTTCCGATCCGGAAGCAAAACGATACCTCCGAGACGTTTTGCTCGACGCCTATCTCACCGACAACACTAAGGCCCGCGAACTCCAACCCGATGGAAGATACACCCCTGTATTGACCAGCTCTGAACCCTTCAATAGTCAGGAATACTTTATCGGACGCCCCGGCAGCGACTAACAATTAACGCCCGGAGTTGGAATAAATGAATCGTATAAAGAGAGCGCATGTCGCGATCCTCATCGGGATCGTCTTGTTAATTCCGTCCATTGAAACCGGTTTCGCTAAATCGAAAAAGAAACCAACGCCCAAAGGCACTCCAGTCCTTTGGCAGAGACCAAACGACATCTCGTCACGCGATCTCTTTCTTGGACCAGGAGGCACGAGCATGCGTCCCGATCTACGTCGGATCACCTTTATCAAGGAAGAGAAGGGTGGTTACTCGAAGAAGTATCGCGTCCGCGACGGCTCTGGCCGCGAGTGGGTCGTAAAGATCGGAAAGGAAGCGCAGTCGGAAACTTCAGCAGTGCGACTGTTGTGGGGTGTCGGCTATCTGACCGAAGTCAATTATCTCGTGCCGCGCGTCACGATTCCGGGTAAAGGGACTTTCACAAACGCGCGTTTCGAAGCGCGTCCGGATGATTGGAAACGCGTCGGCGAATGGAAATGGAAACAAAACCCGTTTACTTCAACGCCTCAATACCAGGGTCTCAAGATCATGATGGCGCTGATTAACAACTGGGACCTCAAAGATTCAAACAACGTCATGGTCCAGGTACGCAGCGACAATGAACTTCGTTACATCATCAGCGATCTCGGCGCAACGTTTGGTCATGCCAGCACCACGCCGCTCTTCTGGCGCATCACGCGCAGCCGTAACAACCCATCGAACTACGCGACATCTGACTTTCTCGAAAAAGTAAAAGGTAACCGTGTTGTGCTGCACTTTGGCGGCAAGAATCGTGGGCTGATGAAAGACATCACCGTGGACGACGCGATCTGGATTGCTGGTTGGTTGGCCCAACTCAACGATCGCCAACTCAAGGATGCATTTCGCGCCGCGAACTACCGACCCGATCAAGTGGATCTACTCACGCGCGTCGTGCGCGCGCGAACAAACGAGTTGTTAAGTCTGCGGCCAAACATTCAGATCGGTAGTGGTAAATGAAGCCGCAGAGAAGGCGCGAAATCGTTACGCTGGTTGTCGTCTTTACCGGCGTTCTGCTGGTCAGCGCTCTGGTTGTCTATCTGATTGGCAACACACGAACAACGCCTGAATACACCCAAGTCGAGCAACCCGGACAAGCACAACGAGAACCCGTTTCGCGCACATCACCTGCCCCGGCAGTACCAGAGGATGAAAATTTTTTCGATCGTCTGATGGGAGCCCGCTACAGCGAAGGGTACGTGCGTGGTGAGCGCTGGGTGCAGACGGCGGGTCGAATCGCGTTGAGGCTCCTGCTGGCTACAGTGCTAGGCGCTGCGCTCGCCTACCGTCCGCGCAGACGCATTCTTGCGCTTAAACGTAATCCTTATGTTTCGCAAACGCAGATTCTGCTGGCGATTGTCGCGGCCGCGCTGATGATTATTGTCGGCGACAACGCAGCACGCGCGTTTGGTATCTTCGCGGCCGTTTCACTGGTTCGCTTTCGCACAAACATTCGCGATCCGAAAGAGATCACCGTTCTGCTTATCAGTCTCGCAATCGGACTCGCATCGGGCGTGGGCCGTTGGGATCTTGGCCTCGTGCTGACGCTTTTCTCGTTAATAGTGCTTTGGATTCTGGAGTGGCGTGAACCGGAACAGGTGTTTCGTTCGATGGAGTTGAAGGTGATAACCAAGAACGTGGTCGCAACGCAGCGCGCACTACGCGAGCTGTTCAAGAAGCACGGATTCGATAAAGAGTTGCGGGCAGTGGATCGCGAAGCGACGGAAGAGTCACCGGGCAGTATTGTTTATTCAGTTGACGTGAGTCCCACGATCAGTACGGACGAACTCAGTGCAGACATCCTGGCGCTTGATGGCCACAACGTCGAAGGCATTGAGTGGGATCAGAAGAAGAGTTATTCGTACTTGTATCAGTGAGGCGAGTTACTTCTGGTTTATGGTCGTAGTTACCGTGGCGGCAGCTGCTGCGGTTGCGTTGCGAGTGTGGAAAGTGTTCGAGTAGTCCTGCACAAACTTCTTCATGTCACCATGGCCCCAGCGAGTGTAGAAGTCGTACTTCTTCATCTCGGCGTAGACCTGTTCGAAGTTCCAGTTGTAATGATTGAACCGGTAAACCGCACCCATCACACCGGTGCGATGGCGTCCACCTGCGCAGTGCACAAAGAACTTGCCGGTTGAGGGATCGTCAACGAGCTTCAGAAACTGATCGATTTTAGAGGTCGGGGGATAGTCCTTGTCGCTCATCGGAATGTTAACGTAATGGATTCCGGCGGCTTCTGCTTCGCGCTTCTCATACTCTGTCGGATCTTCACGTAGATCGATAATCGTTTTGATCCCGATCGCAGCTAACTGTTTGTAATCTTCTTCTTTCGGTTGAGCGCCTCGATAGAAGCGATCGTCCATTTGACCGAAATTCTTAATCTTGATGTCTGTCTGCTGGGCAAATGCGGTGATTGACGATGCTAAAACAAAACTCAGGGCGGCAAAAAACACGGAAACGTAGCTGCGTCTTGTAGAACTCATCAAAACTCCTTAAAGCTGGGGGTAGGACTGGCAATGCGACGATCGGGCTGCCGCGCGACAATTATTACGAAACCACGGACTCTGATTCGCCGACCGCAGCGAGAGTTGTATCACATTTCAGGGCCGCAATGAACCTTTTCACGCGGGTCGCGGGCTCGCCGCCTGGGGCATTCGCTGAGGCCGCGGGCCGGCAGTCACGGGAGGAAGGACCTTTTCGCCCAATGCCTCGCGAAAAACCTGCCTCATGTTGTCAACAAAAACAAACCGGATGTCTTTGAAAGGCTCCTTCGGCACTTCATCCAGATCGCGGCGGTTTTGTTGCGGAAGAATTATCGTCGTCACACGCGCACGCCGGGCCGCAAGAACCTTCTCCTTCACGCCTCCGATGGGCAAAACGTTTCCGCGCAACGTTATTTCACCTGTCATCGCTACATCTTTGCGCACGGGGCGTGTCGACAAAGCCGACACCATTGCCGTTGCGAGAGTAATACCCGCTGATGGACCGTCCTTCGGAATCGCGCCTTCCGGAATATGAATGTGGAGGTCGTAGTTGTTGAAGTCGTCTTCCGCGATATCGAGTTCTTTCGCTCGCGACTTGGCGTAGGAATAAGCAGCCTGCGCGGATTCGCGCATCACGTCACCGAGTTGGCCCGTCAAAACGAGGTTTCCTTTGCCCTTCATGCGCAACGCTTCGATGAAGAGCACATCGCCGCCGACGGCGGTCCACGCCAGACCAGTTGCAACTCCGATTTGATCCTTCTTTAGTATCTCTTCGGGAATGATCTTCGGCGCGCCGAGAAACTCGTGCACGTTTTTCAATGAAACGCGAATACTGCCTTTGTGTCCTTCAGCGATTTTGCGCGCCACCTTGCGGCAGATTCTTCCGATCTCGCGTTCGAGTTGTCTGAGACCGGCCTCTTGTGTGTATTGCTGAATGATCGCGGTGAGTGCTGTTCGGGAAATGCGTAGGTCGCGCGACGTGATGCCGTTTTCCTCCATCTGTTTGGGAAGCAGGTGGCGAATCGCGATTTCGCGCTTTTCTTCTTCCGTGTAACCGGCGATTCGAATGACTTCCATGCGATCGCGCAGCGCAGGCTGAATCGTGTCGAGCACGTTCGCAGTGGTCATGAAGATCACGTTGGAAAGATCGAATGTGACGCCGAGATAGTTATCGCGGAAGCTGTTGTTCTGTTCCGGATCCAACACCTCGAGCAACGCCGATGAGGGGTCGCCGCGAAAGTCGGCGCCAACCTTGTCAATCTCGTCCAGCATGATCAATGGATTGTTCGTGCCAGCCTGCTGCACCGCCTGAATGATGCGGCCGGGCATCGCGCCGACGTAGGTTCTGCGGTGTCCGCGAATCTCGGCTTCGTCGTGAACGCCGCCCAACGACAGCCGCACGAACTTTCGATCCAATGCTCGTGCAATCGATCTCCCCAGCGACGTTTTACCGACTCCCGGTGGTCCAACCAGACAAAGGATCGGGCCCTTGGGTTTTTCCTTCAACTTGCGCACTGCGAGCGCTTCGAGAATCCGGTCCTTTACTTTTTCCAGCCCGTAATGGTCTTCGTTAAGCACACGTTCCGCTTTTTGCAAGTCGAGGTTGTCGACGGACGAACGCGACCACGGAAGATCAGTCATGATCTCCATCCAGTTGCGCAGCGTTGCGGTTTCGGCTGCGTCGGGATGCATGCGTTCGAGTTTCTTGAGTTGCCGCAGCGACTCTTCCTCGGCCGGCTTTGGCATCTTGGCGGCTTCAATCTTTTCTCTGAACTGCGAGATCTCTTCGGCGAGTTCGTTCCCTTCGCCCAGTTCGCTTTGGATCGCCTTGAGTTGCTGCCGCAAATAAAACTCACGTTGCGAACGATCGATATCAGCGCGAGCTTGTGTGTTGATCTCCTGTTGGACGGTGAGGACTTCGATCTCTTTGTTCAAAAGATCGTTCACACGCCGCAGACGCGCAGTAGTGTCGGCAATGTCGAGGACTGATTGTGCGTCTTCGACTTTTAATTCCAGATTGGACGCTGAAAGGTCTGCGAGGCGTCCGGCATCATCGAGGTTTGCGATGATCGCCATCACTTCCGGCGAGATGTTCTTGCCAAGGTTGATCGCCTTCTCCATCGAAGCGCGAACGTTACGCACAAGCGCTTCCACTTCCAGCGAGCGCTCAGGCGGGAGCACCTCCTGCATGACGCTCACACGCGAACGCAGATACTCACCCGTCGCATCGACTGATTCAACATGCGCACGCGCCAAGCCCTGGACCAGAATACGAATACGGCCATCAGGCAACTTCAGCATGCGCATGATGACGGCCGCTGTGCCGACTGAATACAGATCTTCCGCAGTCGGCTCTTCCTTATCGAGATCCTTTTGTGAGGCCAGCAGAATCATCCGGTTCTCTGCCAACGCCTCATCGACTGCTCGAATAGATTTTTCGCGCGACACAAAGAGAGGCACGATCATGAACGGATAGATCACGATGTCGCGCAGCGGCAACACCGGCAGTTCACTCGGAATCTGTAACTGCTGATCGTTATCAACTGTCTCGATTGCTTCCGTGAACTCTGCGTCTTTTACAATTGCCATATTCTGTTCCCTACTCAGTACTCGCGTCCTTGACCTCAACCATTACTTCGGCACCTCGGCGATCCTCGATCTTCGGTAGATAGATGTGAAGCAGGCCGTTTTTCAGTTCGGCTGATGCTGTCCTAACGCAGATGGTCCAGCGTAAGCGCACCACGCGATTAAACTTTCCGTAACTGCGTTCCGAACAGAGGTACGAAATGATCCGCCGTCGCGCCTGCCTCCGCTTTTTCTCGCCCCAAATTCTCAATTTAGTATTCGTTAGACCAATCTTTATTTGCTCTGCCGTTATTCCCGGCAGTTCTACGCGAAGCCAGATGCCCTTCTCCGTTTCACACAGATCGACCGGCGGCGCCCAGGCGCCCGACGCGAGCGGGTTCTCTGCTTCAGTCGCCTCTTCCAGTGCGACATACAGACGGCCAACTCGATCGCGAAGACGCTGCAACTCAAGTCGTTCTAATCCCGTTGCCCGAACTGGTTTGATCATGAAGAATGCCCTTGTGTCTCTTGTGCCTTTTCGTGGCTCACTTCCTGCTTGATTGTCCGCTGGCGCGTGTTCGCACTAGCTGTTTGAGTTCAGTCATGAACTCCGACACGTCTTCGAACTCAAGATAAACAGACGCGAAGCGAACATATGCGACTTTGTCGAGTTCTTTCAAGCGTCGCATGATCATCTCTCCAATCTTACTCGTCGGCCGTTCACGTTCGGGTGATTCCTGCACATACTTTTCAATTGCATTCACAATGCCGTCGAGCTTCGCTGATGCTACCGGCCTTTTTTCACACGCGCGCAACAACCCCGCCATTACTTTGTTGCGATCGAAAGTCTCGCGGCGGCCGTCTTTCTTGACGACCATGTAGGGTATCTCATCAATTCGCTCGTAGGACGTAAATCTTCGCTCACAACGCAAACATTCGCGGCGCCGGCGAATGGCGTCGCCTTCGCGCGACTCGCGCGAGTCAACCACTTTATCTTCGAGGTATGCACAGAATGGGCACTTCATATACTAACCCTCCGCGTTTGCAGGCGAGATTAACGTTCTCAATCGTGAAATACTTAAATCGCCGCGAATGAAATAAAAGAATCCAAAAAGTACTGCTGGTCCAAAGTCAACGATGTGCAGAACAATTGAAAGTGCCGCCGCCGTCTCTTTCTTAACGCCGAGAAACAGCAGCCCGGCCGCAGTTGCGGCATGAAAAGCTCCGGCCGCACCGCCAGGTGTCGGAACAAGCGAACCCAGCAACGACCAGCCGAGAACGAAGATCGTTTCCGCGATACCGACGTCAAGATGAAACGCACGAAGCACAAGCAGGTTTGCCGTCCCGATGCCCAGCCACACCAACACGGTCCAGCCTGCTGTCTCGGCCAACTCCGCCGCGTTCACCAGGACCCGCAATGCACTCGATAACTGTTCGAGAATTCTGATTATCAGTTTCGCCAGACGTTGCGGGATGAAGTGCCAACGCGAGAACAATCTGTTAAGCGCGTCCAGGAGCTTGGCGGAGTTCTTTCTGTACCAAAGCAGGAAAACGATGCCCAATACGATACCTGCCAGTAACCCGAAACCAACGGCACGAACACGGCTGAAAGAAACTTCCAGTGCGAGTACCGGCGGCTTGAACCAGATCAGGTTCATCGCAAACATCAGCGCGACCGCCATGAAGTCGTAAATTCGTTCGATAAGGATCGTGACAATCGCGGCGGTTGGTCGCACACGCGGATCACGCATGGGAAGAACAACAGGTCTGACGACTTCGCCGGCTCGGCCGATGAGAAAAACCGCGCTAAATCCGATGGTGGTCGCTGCAAACAGGTCAGCAAAGCCTGCGGCGCCGAGCGGCTTCAGCAATGCGCCCCAGCGGAAGGCCCTGCCAACGTACGCCAGGCAAATAATCACCACAGCAATCGTTAGCAGCAGCGGATCGGCCGTGCTCAACGCGTGACGAACTTCGCGCCAGTCGAGATTACGTCCAAACCACCAAAGCAGCGCCGCTGCCAGCAGGCAAAGGAGAGCGAACTCGATGTATTTGCGATAGGCTTTGGTTTTCAACTCTGTCGAGTAAGACCACAATATGTTGGGTCGGTGCGAGAGCCTACTACACCGAACGAGTTGGGGCAAGAAATCAAGTCAACTCGCCTGTGGAAATCCCTGTCTAAGACTGTTCGGAAGCGAGTTTTTCGATTAGAGTGATTCCATTAAGAGTGGCGGGAACTTTAGTTTGGCGCCTGTCGTAAACGCCTCATGTCAATGGTTCGCGGCCTTTGACGTAGTTCCCAAACGCAGGTACCTGGAGAAGATACGGTGGGGGCTGTGAAAGCCTTGGCAGTCAGTGAAGGAGCCGAGCTGGTTCGCAGGTGTCGCGCGGGCGACGGCGCGGCGTGGGAAGAAATCGTCCAAACCTACTCGCGTCGCATCTATAACCTCGCCTATCGCTTTACCTCCCGTGCTGACACCGCAGAAGACCTGACTCAGGAAGTGTTCGTCAGGGTCTATCGCTCTTTAGATCAGTACGACCCGAAGCAGGGCGATTTGCAGAACTGGTTGATGCGTCTGGCGCGTAATCTGATCATTGACGATTACCGCAAACGCCAGCGAACGCCACACGATAACCAGGCCGACGATCTCGCCGACCACAGTTATCACCTGCACACGCGGACGAATTCGGTGCAGACCGAAATGGAACGCCGCGAGCTTGGCGCGCAAGTGCAGGCCGGCATCGACAAGTTATCGCCGGACCTGAGGACGTGCGTGATCTTGAGAGACATTGAAGAATTGAGTTACCAGGAGATCGTCGATCTTCTGAAGATCCCGGAAGGAACGGTGAAATCCCGTATTAACCGGGGCCGGATTGAGTTGGCGAAGATTCTCCGGCGCATGAAAGTGGTTGCGATGAGTGAAGTATAAAGAGGGGACGGTCAGCTTCCTTCCTAAACGTGGGCAGGCGAGAGGAAGGAAGTAAACAGAAGCGGCAGGAAAGCGAAACACGATGCTTTGTGTGGATTTTGAAACGTTATTAACCGATTACATTGAGGGCGTAGTCGGTCCTGAAACTAACCGGCAAATGGCAGAGCACGCCATGCGGTGCCCGCTCTGTCATGAGACTCTTTCAGCAGTCAAAAGCACTGTTGCCGCATGTCGTGTAGCAACCGTGCCGCCGCCAGGGCGAGATCTCGACGCCCGCATTCTTCAGAAAACAGTTCCTGAAACAGCGATGACCTGCGATGAGTTTGAGGAGTTCCTTACGGACTACCTCGACGGGTTCTTGCCGGCTCATCTCTATCATCGTTGGGAACGTCACGCTGCGCTTTGTGATCGCTGCACGGAACTTCCCGGGGAAGTGGTGCGCGCGATTGGTGCGTGCTACACCTACATTTCCGAAGAGAAACCGCTGCCAGAAGGTCTCCACGAAAAGATTCTTCAGGCAACGCTCGGCACAGCAACTCCACACGAGATCAAAGCGCCGTGGAGAGCTCGCGCTGCTTCGCGTTTTCGCTTGTGGCTCGATCCGATCATCACGCCGCAGCTCGCAAGCGTGGCCACAATGATCCTGGTTGCAGTGCTGGTGTTGACCAACACTGTTTCGGCGGACGGTTCGATCAGTGGCGTTTACGATGCCGGCATGGCGCTGGCTGAACGCACAGGCGCACCGTCGCAAAGTCTGCCGGAATCGCTCCAGCCAGTTCGCGAGCAAACACCGCCACCACCACCGCAAAAACAGCAGAACGGTGGGGATCAGCACAAGGACACGTCAGGCGGCAAGCCTGACAACGGCGGACGTAAGAACCGGTGAGGAAATCGAGATGATGTACTGTAGCTACCATGCCAAGAATCCCGCGGTGGTTCAGTGCAATCAGTGTGCGCGCGGACTATGTGCGGCTTGCGACCATCGCGTGCGCGGGTTTCCGTTTTGCCAGGATTGCATTGTGGCGGGAGTAGAGCTGCTGCGACATTCGGCCAGTCCGTCACACATTCTGCGGCGCAAGAGTTCACCGTTCGTGGCAACACTGCTTTCGTTTGTTCCTGGACTCGGCGCGGCGTACAACGGTCAAACTTCCAAAGCGATCGTGCACTTCGCGATCTTCGCCAGCTTCTTCCAAATGGCGGTCGTGACGCAGGGAATGCACTTTTTCATTCTCGGCGTGATCGGTACGTGGCTGTTCGCGGCGGTCGATGCATGCAGGACGGCGCAGTTGATGAGATCGGGATTGAGTCCTGACGCAGAAGACGACGTCATTGCCCGCCGGCTTTACGGAAATCCGCTCGCGTGGGGTACGACGTTAATCATCATCGGCACGCTTTTCTTGTTGCACACGTTGCTGCGCGTGACGTTGCCGATTAAAGAACTGTTGCCGGTCGCACTCGTCGCGCTTGGCGCGTATATGTTGTTTGACTACATTCGTCGCAGCAAATCGTCGGATCGAATTGTTCGTTTCGACTCGCGGCGGCCGCCACCGTCTGTTGTGGCCTCATCGAGGCCGGTCGACACGGCTACTTTTCGCACAGGTGAAACTACTCAGTTAGGACGCCGGGACGTGACTCCCTTGCCGTTCGAACGGAGATCCTGATAATAGGTTCGAAGGTAATACTTAGGGAGTAAACTTATGTGTTTTGGAGTCGTTAAAGCTTTCGGCGGACTTGGCGCCGTGATCGCCCTCATTCTTCTCGTGGTCGCTTTGCTGAAGCAATTGATAACACTGGTTGGTTTTCTGCTGACGCTGGTGAAGATTGGCATCATCGTAGTCTTCGTCGCCGTGCTGGTGATGATCGTCCTGGCCATCTTCAGAGACCGCGCGCGCAAGAAGCGCGACCTGGAACTGTAAAACCCGCTACCCCTCCAGTTCTCTTTTTTAGGCCCTTAGCTTACCCGCGAAGGGCCTTAACTTTTTTCCTTGCACCTTTCTTATATTTTCCCGCTTAAGTTGCAACACTTTAATGGGCTGTGATAGGGTCAGGCCCGTTGCAGAACCGGCCGGATGGATTTCACCTCGGAGGGACCTTGGGGTTTTCAATCCACCCGCTGCAAGTCTTCAAGCAGGTTCAGAAATAAAGACAAAACTTTCCCCGTGATTCGCGCAAATCGCTTTTGGCGAGTTTGTGCCTTTCGGTTGTTGGCGAAGCCCGTAATTCAACCGCGCCGGCAACAGGAGTAGCCCAAAATGGCCAGAGAGGACCGATTTTACGCTTTTATCATTGCCCACACTTCCCGTTCTAAAGCCCGAGTACAAAGAATCCGCGTTGAAAAGAAAGCAGTTTCGATCTTTCTTGCGACCGCCGTGGTGGTTGCCGTCGGACTTTGCTACGGACTTTACGGACTAACCCAACAAGCTGCGCACCTCCGAACCGAATTCGAGAATCAACGACTCCGGGCGGAGAACGAGCGCCAGCGCGCGGAACTCGAGAAGCTCAACAACCGTGTTGAGAAAGTCGAAGACACGTCGCGAAAATTGGCGGAGAAGTCCGGAGTAGTGGACAACGGGACGATGCCGGGCACAGGCGGTCCGGCGCTTCCGCTGGATGAAATGGGATTGGCGACTTTGACGGCAAAAATGGGCCGCCTCGAAGAGGACATGCGGTCGTACGAAGCTGTGCTGCGTGAACGCGGATATACGCCGACAATCTGGCCAGTCGACGGAAAACTCGAAGGCGGATTTGGCGGCCGTCGCAATCCGTTCGGCGGAGCGGGCTTCGAGTTTCATTCGGGCCAGGATATCGAAGCTGCGTGGGGCGCCCCAGTGGTGTCGGGAGCGAGCGGGCGAGTGTCTTTTGTAGGTTGGCAGAACGGTTATGGACAGTTGGTGGTCGTCGATCATGGCGGCGGTTTGACCACCCGATACGGCCATTTGTCGCACATCGACGTAAATATGGATCAGGTCGTTGCGCGTGGCGAATTGTTAGGAAAAGTGGGCTCAACGGGCCGTTCGACCGGGCCACACCTGCACTATGAAGTGAGGATCAACGACCAGCCTGTGAACCCGGTGCAGTATCTGCTGCAGAGCAGCACAAGTGCATCATCGGCGGCTGTCGCGGACATGAAATAAAACAGGGTGGGGCAGTTAACCTGAGCTTTTACCTTAACTTAGCTTTACCGCCGGCTGAAAATCTCGCTTGACAGCTTTTTCGGATTCGCTTAGTATGCGCCGTCGTTGCAGGGACGGCAGTTCCAGAGTCCCGCATTCCCGAAAAAGCTTTACGTCAATGAGTTTCGTTAGTTCTGCCCCCGTAAGTGTGTGCATGCTGAAATGGCGCTCCCAGCGCTTTTCATCATGCATTTTTTGTTGATTGTGTGTTTCCGTCTAGCGCCACGTCAGGGTGCGACCCGGCTCACAAGCATTCACCAAAGTCGATGGGAAAGCTTTGCGGCTTTCGCATCCGTTTTACCGAATCGTTAGGAGGATTCGTTGTTATGTCTAGAATAACCGGTAAGGTCAAGTGGTTTAACAATTCGAAGGGCTATGGTTTTATCGAGCAGCCCGGCTCTTCGGACATCTTCGTTCACTATAGCGCTATCCAGGGCGACGGCTTCAAGACTCTCGAAGAGGGTCAGGAAGTTGAGTTTGAGGTTACCCAGGGCCCAAAGGGACCTCAGGCAGAAAAAGTGACTAAGATGTAGTGTCTCCCCGGCTTGCTTCAGCAAAGCCACTGACTTGCTTCCGGTCACGGGTCCGGTAAGCTCACACAATAAGAAAGGCGACCGCTTTGGTCGCCTTTTCTTTTTTTGTTTTGAGTGTCGCTTATCGATCCGCTTTCGCCTTGAAACTCACGTGGCCGTCTTCGATTGAGACTGAAAACTCCACGCGCCTGCACCCGGATTTTTCCTTGAGTCCGTCTGCTTTTTGCGCAACCAGACGATGGAATTTCGGAAACGAAAAACCCTCGGTCGGCTCGCCACATCTTTCCTTTGCTTCGAGCAAGGAGTTGTAGAGATTCTTCACAACGTCGATCTCTTTGTGCGGGTCGCGGCAGACTACTGTGACCGGTTCGATCTCGGTTTTGGTTTCTCTTTTGACTTGAGCTCGCGCGGTGGACGCGGCGTCACGGCCTTCTTCACGTCCTTGCATTGTTCGGCGCCAGAGATCGCGAAAGGCGTTGTAACGAGCGGCAAGCGAGTTGTAACGATATCTCTGTGCAAACGTGAGGGCGCGATCGTCGCCGAGACGTTTTAGCAGTGTTTCAACGCGTCCTTTCGTATCGTACGGCGGGCGCTTCGCTCCGCCGTTGAAGAAGATGTCGAACTCGATTCTGACCCTGCGGATGTCGTCTTCTAAACGAGTCAGTTGTTCATCGGCGCTTGGTTGATTATCGCCGGCGCCAAATTTGTTCTTCGACTGTACCTGTAGTTTGGACCTGAGTAATTTGTTTTCGCGTAATCCCACTGGGTTCGGAGTCTCCTGCGCGAGGAAATAAGGGCGGGTTCGCGTCGATTGCGGACTAACGCGAGTCGAATGCAGTCTATAATGGCGGCATGGCAAAAGGCAAGAAAATGCCAATTTCTAAGCTGCGACACGTGCCGTCAGTGGACCAACTGCTGCACACAGACGCGGCTCGCCAGCTTCGCGAAACGGTCGGTCTAAGGCGTGTGACGGCGATCGCAAGGGCCGTAACCAACGATATCCGCTCTTCAATCCGTGAGAATCTCCAGGAGAATGACCACTCGCCAGAGGCGCTCCTCGCTGAAGCCGTGCTTCGAATAGAGCAAACGGCCCAACAAGAGAGCCAGACTGGAATCAAAAAAGTAATAAACGCTACCGGCGTATTACTGCACACGAATCTCGGACGCGCACCGCTGTCGGCAGCCGCGCGCCGGGCTATCGCTGGCGCAACCGGGTACGCGACAGTGGAGCAGGACCTTCGCAGCGGTCAGCGCTCGCGCCGGGGCAGGCATGTGCTGGAGGCGTTGTCCGCTGCCGTCCCCGGCGCCGGAGCCGCACTCGTCGTGAACAACAACGCGGCGGCCCTGGTGCTCGCGGCCATGGCGCTCGCGTCGGATCGCGAGATCGTGATCAGCCGAGGCGAGCTTCT
>DASZDV010000299.1:0-5032 GCA_035941575.1 Pyrinomonadaceae bacterium | reverse complement strand
GTCAACGATCCAACGATTTCGGGTCGAATCACTGCTACCAGCGGAACGCTCAATTTCCGTAACGACCGCTATGAGATCACAAGAGCGTTATTGGACCTGCCACCGGGCCGCAATGCTGATCCGGTAGTAAACATCCAGGGTGAATCGCAGATCCGCGGTTATCGCGTCATCGTTAGTCTCACTGGTCCATTGTCGCAACCTTCGGCAGCGGTGCGTTCAGAGCCGGCGCTGCCGCAGGCGGACGTAGTGTCGTTAATAACTACGGGACAACTGTCATCGGGCGACACAAGTTCGTCGATTCTGTCGCAGTCTGAGGTGGGCGCCGCGACGAGTCTGTTGACTGACGCCTTAATTAACGCGCCTGCTCAACGAGCGACGAGCAAACTGTTTGGTTTGACGCGTTTCGAGATCAATCCCGTCCTCGGCACTACAGGATCAACTCCAGCCGCACGATTAACCTTGGGACGTCGCATTAGTAAGGAAGTCACCGTTACGTATTCAACGAACGTTACTTCGGACCCGAACCAGATTCTTGCACTTGAGTACCGCGTCTCCGATCGACTGTCGTTCATCGCGCAATACGAACAAGCATCGACGCGGAAACTGAGCGCGCGAACAAACAACTTTAGTTTTGAAATCCGGTTCAGAAAGCGATTTTGAGCAAGGGGTAAGTGGAGCAAATTGTTGCCGGAGCCGCTTAATATTCGACTGCTGATTCTCCTCCTGCTGGTTTTCGTGTTCCTGGGAAACGCACAGGGCAATACGCCGAAAGATGCGCGCATTGAAGATTACGAGGGACGACAAATCAGTTCAGTCGAACTCGTCATTGAAGGCAATCCCGAGGATCGGAACCAGGCGGATTTTCTTTCCATCTTAAAGGTTGCGCCCAACACGCAGTTTTCCGCTGTTCGTGTGCGCGATTCACTGCAGGTACTGTTTGATTCCGGACGCGTTTCGAACGCGCGCGTGGAAGTTCTTGAGGAAGGCGCAAATCGAACAGGTCCGGTGCGGCTCCGGTTCGTCGTGAAACGCCAGGTGCAAATCGGCGACGTTCGCATCGAGATTGCTGGACCAGTCACAGGAACACCAATCTCCACCGACGAGCTGCGTGCGCGACTAAATTTTGTTCAACCGGGCACTCGTCTCTCGCAACAACTCATCCTTCGCAATGCCGATGAGATTCAGGTCTACCTGCGCGACCGGGGTTATTTCAACGCTACGGTCGACCCCGTCGAACAGGTTGGGCCACGCGGAGTTCGCGCCACGGTTACTTATAAAGTGACGCCCGGCGAGCAATCGCGCGTTGAACTGTTTGATATTCAGATCGCCGGCTTCGACACGTCAGTCGTTCGCAATTCACTCACGTTGCAACCTCAAACGGCCTTCACGCGCGACGCGCTTGGTGAAGACGTGAAGAAGATCCGCGACGCTCTGATTGCGGCAAACTTTCTAACTCCGGTTCTCGACGACCCGCGCGTCGAACGCGATCCGGAAAAGAATTCCGTTCGCATCTTCTTGAAGGGAAGCGTTGGACCAAAGGTCAGCGTCAGCGTTAAGAATTACGAAATCAATGAGAAGACGCAGCGGGAGCTGCTGCCGGTCAAACGCGAAGGAAACATCGATATCTCCGCGATCGTCGAAGGCGCGCGGCGTATCCGAAACAGGCTTCAGGAAGATGGATACTTCTTCGCGGAAGTGACCGAAGTCTGTCGTGTCAGTGATCCGCCGCCGGACATGGGGCCGAACGGCACGGACGAGACTTGCCAGAACCTCAATCCGACGACCTTAACGGGACACAACATCGAGATCGAATACGAGGTGGAAAGAGGGCGCCGTTTTCGTCTGAATGACATCCGCATCACCGGAACCAATAAGCTGAGTTACGAAGATCTCGAGCCGAATCTGAAGAGCCAAAAAGCAAACGCGATTGGTTTGATTCCGTTTCTCGGTTACGGACGTGGTTACACGAGCTTGACGCTGCTCGAACAGGATCGCCGCACGGTCGAAGCGTTTATGCGCGATTTGGGATATCGCAAGGCCAAGGCGGAAGTGCTTCAGGGCGTGTCAATCGACGGCGAAAACCTAATCATCACTTTCCAGGTCACCGAGGGACCGCTGACGCGCATCGCCGGCGTTGAAGTAAAAGGAAACCAGATCTATACCGAAGATAAGATTCGTCAGGAACTCACCACGATCGTCGGCGCGCCTTACTCGCGGTCTCAGGCGAGGTCCGACGCGGACAAAGTGGCGTCGCTCTACTCGCGCGAAGGTTACGTTAACGCTCGCGTAGAGTTTTCGATCGTCGAACTGCCGCCCAAAGCCGATGAAGAACAGGTCCGGTTGATCTACTCGATCTCCGACGAAGGCGACAAAGTATTCATTAACCAGATCGTCATCAACGGTGTGACCGGAGACCGCAAGACACGGCAGACGAAACGCGCAGCGATTCGCCGAGCGATTCCCATTGCTGAAAACGACGTGTTGCGCGCAGATCGCATTTCCGAAGCAGAGCGCGAACTCTACCTCACAGACGCTTATCGGCAGGTCATCATTCGCACCGAAGCTGCCGGCGAAACGCCAGGCGGCTACAAACGGCGCGACGTGATCATCGACGTCGAAGAGAAGAAACCGAGGGTGATGGATTACGGCGGCGGGTATTCGACGGATGCGGGTGCACTGGGTCTGTTTGAGATCAGTAATGTGAACTTGATGAATCGCCTGCGTCAGGGAGCGATGCGTCTCCGCGCCAGCGGCCGGCAGCAACTGGTCCGGCTCGAGTATCTCGATCCGCGCTTCGCTCGTTACAACAAGACCGACTTCGCGCCACTCGCGGCTTCCATTCAGTATCAACGTGATTCGACGGTTACGCGCTTTTTCCGTTCGGCGATCGATCGGGGGACGATGGGAATCGTGCAGCGTTTGGATGAGGACGGTCACCCGATCGACATCTTCGGTAATCAAGTAGGTGAACCGACAATCAACCGCTTCACGGCTACGGTTGAAACGCAGCGCATCCTCGATCGCAAGAGTCACAGCATTATTTTTGGTCGCTACAGTTACGAAGACGTTCGACTTTACAACCTTGAAAGTCTGGTCGTAAGGCCGATTCTCGAACCTGACAAGAAAGTGCGTTTGTCGCGTTTCGCTGTGTCGTTCGTGAGAGACACCCGCGAACGTTGCGAGAAAGGTCTTCTCGCGCGCAGCCAAAGAGACCGCGATGATGATGAACAGCCTGGTGCACCCGGCGAGATTTGTCGCTACAACCAGGTGGACGCGACGCGCGGAAGCTTCTTTAGCGCCGATTACTCGTTGGCGCTGCGGCAGCTCGGTGGAAACATCTCATTTAATCGTTTTCAAGGGACGTACCGGCACTATTACAAGGTCAGCGCACTGCGCGACACGGTGTTTGCCGCCAACATGACGCTTGGTCTGGCAAACCTTTTCAATCCGATCGACCGCGACGGCAACGGAACAATCGATGAGATCGATCGCACGCTCCCAATCAGCGAGCGATTCTTCTCCGGTGGTTCGACGACACTGCGCGGATTCAATTTCGAAGAGGCTGGTCCACGTCAAGTGGTGATTCCCGAAGGTGAGTTTCGCGACCAGGACAAGAACGTTGTGTTCCTCGACCCGTTCACGGTGCCTGTTGGCGGCAATGCGTTGGCGGTGCTGAATCTGGAAGCACGGATACCGTTAACGCGCTCTGTGCAGGTTGTGCCGTTTTACGATGGCGGCAACGTGTTTCGCCGCGTCGGTGATCTGTTTGGCAAAGACGATCCGGCGCCCGTGCCTCCCGGTGACATTCTGGCGGCAATTAACGCAGCGAATTTGCGCGCGCATTGGACCAATACTGTGGGACTCGGATTCAGGTTGCAGACGCCGTTTGGCGGCGCGCTGGCGGTTGACTACGGCTTCCTATTGAAGCCGCCGGAGTTCTTGATTCCGCAACGTGGACCAAACGGGTTCGACGGCACGCCGGCAGTCTTTAGATTGCACCGGGGAAATCTGCATTTCAGGATTACGCAGACGTTCTAGGAGAAGGATGAAGCGCATCTCGAAAACTTTATTGCTGTTGTTTACGTTTTGCTCAGTGTGTGCGGCGCAGCAAGTCGTCGACAAGATGGTGGCGACTGTAAACGCAGGTGTGAGAACAGAACTGATCACGTATTCAGATCTGATGTGGCAGTTGGCGCTTCAACCAAACACGCCGTTGGACAATCCCAACTCGCAGGATCTGAATCGCGCGTTGCGGCTGTTGATTGACCAGAGATTGATACTTCAGGAGGCGGAAAAGCTGCCGACGATCGTTCCAACACCTGCGGAAATTGCCGCAGCGCGCGGGGAGTTGGCGCGTAACTTCAGTTCAGAACCGGAGTTCCGTTCTCGGTTGCTGCGCGTTGGCTTGACCAGCGAAAAGCTGGACGAGATCATCGAACAACGGTTGAAGATGGAAAAGTATCTGGATTTCCGGTTTCGTAACTTTGTAGTAATCAGTCAACAAGAGATTGCTAATTACTACCGCGATGTGTACGTGCCGCGTTTACGGAGCCGGTCGCCTGGGCGCATCGTTCCCACGCTCGAGCAGGCACGTACGGAAATCGAAAACACCTTGCGGGAAGCGAAGATCGAGTCTGACACTGATGCGTTCCTCGACACCGCTCGTGAACGAGCCGAGATTGTCATGTTGAGTCCGGTTTAATCATGCCTTCGACGCGTCCAACAATCGGCATTGCACTTTCCGGGGGCGCAGCCCGCGGCATGGCGCACGTCGGTGTGCTGCGCGCGCTCGCCGAGCACAACATTCCGATTGACTACGTTGCCGGGACATCCGCCGGTTCACTGGTCGGCGGTGCATGGGCGTCGGGCATGCCGTTGGACCAGATCGAAGACCTCGCTCGAAAGATGCGCTGGCGCGATGTGGGTCGCGTTACGGTGTCACGGCTTGGCGTACAGAGTAACGAACGGCTCGAACAGTATCTTCGCGAACGGTTGCCGATCACTCGGTTTGAAGATCTGCCGATCCCGTTTG
>DASZDV010000298.1:0-13699 GCA_035941575.1 Pyrinomonadaceae bacterium | reverse complement strand
AGATGGTGCGCAGTGGTAAAGAACGCGTTGTAGTTTTTGTGACAGGTGAGACACTGATCGTTGCCTGCCGCTATCGTGAGACAAGAGGAAACACAGATCAGACAGATAAAAACGGATTTACTTACCAGATACAACTTTCTTTACGTGCTCGTTCCACTCTGTGGCCGACATGGTCCGCAGGCGCTGCGACTCGGCTGCGGCCACGATCAACTTCCGCAGAGTCGGGATGACCATAAACTCCAGCGCGCCGTACGGCTTTGCTGCCTCGTCCATCTTTAACAAACTCGCAGTGCGCCACTCCGGCGTTGGTTGAACGTTCAATTTCAAATACGAGAGCGCTTCGAGTCCAGTCTCACCCAAAACCGAAAGATTCATTGCCAGTGGCTTCGCTTCTTTCAGCGAAGGCGAACGATCGATCACAGGTTCGAGCGCGGCGCCGGACGTCTGCCAGTCAGCCATCATCTGGTCCAACTCGAAGCGATAGAGTTGAAAACGCGGCGCATCCGCGAGAAACGCTTCCACCATCCACGCAAACTTGCGCGCCGCTTCGCTGTCAGGCGTCGCCGCGTCAACAAGACCCGTCAATGGACTTAGCATCGTCTGCGGCCGTTGCTGGTATCGGCGGTACTCCTTCACCGGTTCGATGATTGAAACCAGCGTCTTCAAATGAAGGATATCGTCGCTGCGCAACAGACGCCGCAGCATCATGTCCTGGTTTTTCTTGTGCGTGAGACCGAGCTCCTCCAGCTGCAAACTGATCACCGCGAGCCGGCGATACATGTCGTTAACATCGTTGACGCTTCGTGGCGACCAGAGCCGTTCAGCAATCGCGGCGGTGCGCGGCCAAATACGCGAATCGATCGTCTCAGGCGTCACCCACTCGGCCCACATCGTCGCTTCACCACCAAGCACGTGCTTCGCTTCTGCGGGTGTCAATGTGTTGTCCGCAGGAAGAGGATCGGCGACGTAGTGTTGCGAGGCTGGTTGGATCAGATCGATGTAGTAGCCGTTCGAGAGAATGCCGTCGTAACCTTTGCGCGCGGCTTCGGCGAGTGCAGCGGTGCCCCGCCACGAGTGTATGACGATGTCCTTTGGCAGTTCCGGTTGAAGGATCTCATCCCAGCCGATCATCTTCTTGCCGTGCTTTTGCAGAATCTTCAGCAGACGCGTGTTGAAGTAGGCTTGAAGAGCGTGGTTGTCCTTGATCCCCTTGGCTTTCATGTACGCCTGGATCGCGGGATTGCGGTCCCACTGCTTGCCTTCATTCTCGTCGCCGCCGATGTGCAGGTAAGCGTCGGGAAACAGCGCAGCCATCTCGCCGAGAAAGCCTTCAAGAAATTTGTAGACTTCTTCGCGTGTTGGATCGAGTGCGGGTTCGAAGATTCCCGGACGCCGCTCGATCGTGTATGGACCAGGGGCGCTGCCGAGTTCGGGATAACCGACCAGCCAACTCGTGCTGTGACCGGGTATGTCAAACTCAGGCACCACACGAATGCCGCGGTCTCGCGCGTAAGCAATGATCTCTTTTATTTGTTCCTGCGTGTAGTAATTGCCATCGGAACCAAGCTGATGCAATTTCGGATATTTCTTGCTTTCGACGCGAAAGCCCTGGTCTTCGGTCAAGTGCCAGTGCAGCACGTTTAATTTCAACGCCGCCATAGCGTCGAGGTTACGCTTGAGCACTTCCATCGTCTGGAAGTGGCGCGACACGTCAATCAATAACCCGCGCCACGGAAAGCGTGGTTGGTCCTGAATCTTGATGCCGGGCAGAAAGTAACCGCGGCGATCGCTGCCGACCAACTGGAGCACGGTTTCAAGTCCACGGATTACGCCAACGACTGTCGGCGCGCTCAACAGCGCCTGGCGGCTGGTGATGTCGATGCGATAACTTTCGTTCTCACTTACCGCGGGAATGTTCTGGCCCGGACCCTCACAGTGAACGATCAGCGTCGTCATTTGATCGTCAGGCGCGAGGCCGGGCGCGAGCGTGAGTACGGTACGTCCTTCGAGACGTTTGACGAAACGCGCGACGGCGGCTTGCAGTCGCGCGTCTGAGTGGCCGCGAATCGCGACTTTGAACGATTCATCGACGGCGAGACGTTCGTTGTCGAGTGTGACCGATGCAGGTACAGGCATCAGGTTGAGTTGGTCCGGAATGGCTGGCTGGGCCACCGCCACCGAGCTACAGATCAGCAGAATCCCCGTTAACAGTACGTAGGTTTTGGTTTTTCTCATCTTAAGGTGAACCTTTGGGCAAGGTTGGCAATTTTTATTTCGAACTCTCCCGGCTCGATTACCGGCTTACTGTCGGTTCCGATGAACGACAAATCTTCGCGTCGCAGTTTGAAAGTTAAGGTGCGGCTTTGATTAGGTTCGAGATTTACTTTTGCGAAACGTCGCAGCCGGCGATTGGGAGGCGAAATCGATGCGACGAGATCGCTCACGTAGACCTGGACCACTTCTTTGCCTGCACGTGGTCCAGTATTCGTGACTGTTACGGTGACGCTAAGTTCATCGTTAGCAGATATGGTTGGTTTGTCGAGCCGGAGATCTTTGTAGGTGAACGTGGTGTAGCTCAATCCCTCCCCGAACGAAAACTGAGGCTTAAACGCGAGATTGCCAAACGCAGTGTTCTCGGTTTCGAAAGGTTTGTGATCGTAATTGATCAAGCCATTCGGCGTGCGCGGATAGGTGAAGGGAAGTTTGCCGCTCGGATTCACGTCACCAAAGAGCACGTCCGCGATCGCCGTTCCACCTTCGTTGCTTGGGTTGTAGGCCATCAAAATTCCCTGCACTCGATCGACAATACGATTGATGATCCGCGGCCGGCCTTCGACGAGCACCAGCACAACCGGTTTTCCAGTTGCGATGATCGCTTCGGCGAGTTTGATCTGTGTTTCACTGAGCGTTAGGTCTGTGATATTGCCGGGCGTTTCGCAGTAAGAACCTTCGCCGAGTGCGAGCACCACGACGTCCGCAGACTGGGCGGCGCTGACGGCGGCCGGAATATCAACTTCCACTTCCTGATCTGTCGGCGTGTTGTTTGAAGTCGAACCAGCCGGACGCGTGATTTTCGTTCCCTGCACGAACGTCACATTGCCCGTGCCGATTTTTTCTTCAATTGCGCGACGAATCGTGTGCCGGTCCTTCGGATAGAGAGACTCTTCTGAGCCTTGCCAAACGTAGGTCCAACCGTTGTTCAGCGAGATCAACGAATCGGAAGTTGGACCAGTAATGAGAACTTTGGCAGTCTTCGCTAATGGCAAAATGTTGTTTGTGTTCTTCAGCAGCGTGATCGACTCGCGCGCCGCGTCGAGACTTACTTGCCGCGACTCAGGCCGCGCAAAGTTTGCTTTCAACGCCGGATTTGGACCGGCGTTTTCAAACAGACCGAGTTCATACTTCACGCGCAGTATTCGCCGCACCGCTTCGTCGATGCGTGATTGCGGCACGGCGCCTTCTTTTACCAACGCAATCAGATGATCCGCAAAGCTGTAGTCGAGTGGCACCATACTCATGTCGATGCCCGCCATCACTGCCATGCGTGTAGCCTCTTTCTCGGTTGCTGCTATGCGCCAGGTGCTCACGAGCTTCTTAATGTCTTCCCAGTCGGAAACGACGAAGCCGTTGAAGCCGAGCTCTTCACGCAGAATGCCGGTGAGTAAGTGTCGATTGATGTGACCGGGGACGCCGTTGATCTCGCCGGAGTTAATCATGATCGTGCGCGCGCCTGCTTTGACGGCGGTTGCAAATGTCGGCAGAAAATACTCGCGCAAATAATTCTCGGGAATCCATGCAGGTGTTCGATCTCTTCCGGTGAGCGGAAAACTGTAGCCCATGTAATGTTTCAAACTCGCTGCAACCTGCGTTTGAGAAGAAACGTCTGCTCCTTCCAGTCCGCGCGTGAATGCAACACCCATGACCGATGCGAGATACGGATCTTCGCCAAACGTTTCCCAGAAGCGCGGCCAGAGCGGATTGCGCCCGAGATCGAGCACGGGCGAAAAGCTCCAGGGAATTCCCGCGGCGCGAGTTTCAGCGGCGGTGATCTCCGAAGCGCGTTTCATCAGTTCCGGGTTCCAGGTGGCGGCCATTCCGATCTCTTGCGGAAAGAGAGTCGCGCCCTGCACGTAGTTAGCACCGTGAATTGAATCGATGCCGTAGATGACCGGGATGCCGAGTCGTGTCTTTTTCGCGGCGTCCTGAATCTGACTGATGACCTGGTGCCAATGGTCAACAGTCAACGCCTGATCGGCAACGTTGAGAATCGACCCGACGCCGTACTTGGCGATGGCTTTATCGAGCTTTGCCGGATCGACCTTGATGTTCTGGTCTGAGCCCGAAGCGATCATGCCGATCGTTAGCTGCGTCATCTGTCCGACTTTTTCTTCAAGCGTCATGCGTTTCAGCAGCGCTTCGATCTTTTGCGAGTGATCGCGGAGCTGAGGCGCGGGACTCGTGCGACGGAAAAACTCGTCGCTGTCGATTACGCCTGATGCCATCTGCGCGATTGCGGGCGGAACTGCGAAACACAGTGCAAGACTGACTGCCCCCAGGGCACGGGCCAGGTTTCTCATCTATTTGCTGTCCTCAGGCAGGAATACAGGAACGGCGCTATTTTAACGTAAAAATGGCCCAAAGAGGCACAAAAGGCACGAAGCAGGTGGACTTTTCATAACTTACTTTCTGGCTTGTACTTTTTGTGCCTCTTCGTGGCCGTCAGAAAAACTGGAGACAGACGGGCGTTGGAATTTCGGCGCTGTGACCGGTCTGAGTTAGACGACCGGTTTGTGCGTCGATGCGAAACACGACGACGTTGTCAGTATGCTGGTTCGCGACCAGGAGAAATCGTCCAGTGGGATCGATGGTGAAGTTTCGCGGCCACTTTCCTTCGGTCGAAACATGCTCAACGAGGTTGAGCCGACCGGTGCGCGGGTCGATCGCAAACACGACGATGCTGTTATGACCGCGGTTCGATCCGTAAACAAATCGTCCCGACCGGGAGACGTGAATGTCAGCGCAGTAGCTCGTCCCGACAAAATCTCGCGGCAGCGTGGAAACGGTTTCAAACGCGTTGAGGGCGCCTTTTTGAGAGTCGTATTTGAACGTCGTCAAAGACGAGTCGAGTTCGTTAATGACGTAGAGATATGTGCCGTTTGGATGAAAGTCAAGATGACGTGGTCCGGCGCCGCCGTGCAGAAATGCGGAAGCCTGTTGTGCTGGCTCCAGCTTACCGTTGAACGAGTTGAAGCGGTAGATGAACACTTTGTCGCTGCCGAGATCTGCGGCGAAGGCGTGACGATTGTTGCGGTCCAATTTGATGCAGTGTGCATGCGCTGACTTTTGTTGTTCTCTTGGACCGGAGCCTTTGTGTTGCCTGACGTCGATCGCCTCTCCGAGACCGCCGTCACGTTGAACCGGCAACACCGCGACATTTCCGCCGGTGTAGTTGGCCACGAGTAAACTCTTCCCGCGCTTGTCTACTGTGAGATGACAAGGATCGGCGCCTTGAGAAGACTGCTGGTTGAGAAACGTCAATTGTTTCGTCGTTGGATCAATGCGAAACGAGCTCACTGCGCCGGTGGGATTCTCGTTCACCGCATAAAGAAACCTTCGGTTAGGATCGACTGTCAGAAACGACGGGTTTTCAGACTTAACAGATCCAATGTGCTTCAACTCACCGCTCATCTGGTCCATCCGGTAGATGTAAATACCGTCGCTCTTACCGGAGGTGTAAGTTCCGACGTAAAGAGTTCGTTCAAACGCTGAGAAGTTCACTGCACCTGCCAATCCGATGCCGCTGAGTTTGAAAAACTCGCGGCGCGAAAAATTGTTCGTTGTCACTCGGGAACTCCGGGCTCTCTTGATTGGACCAGACGGCGTAGTGTACTACGAAACAAAAGACGAGGCCCCGGCAGTTGCTGCTGCCAGGGCCTGTAGGGGTGATTCAGTGTGTGTTTAGGCTCGGGTCTAGCTCAGTTCAGGAAACTCTTACCTTCCGCCGCGATCGATCAGCACGTGCACTTCAGGTGCTCTAGCTAATGACTTCGCCAGCGCGCGTTCGCGATCCGTGACTTGAATCTCGCGTCCGCTGATTGTTCCGGCAGCCCAGAATTCCGACAGGAAATAGAGATCGTCGTACTTGCGAAACACGAATTTCGCTTTCTCTTGAGTTTTGTACGCGCGTTTATCTCTCGTCAACACCATTGCAGACTCGCCGGTCTCATTGTTCTGAATGATCCATACGACGGCCGAATCTGCCCTGTTTCGTCGAATCAGGTACTTGCCGGCGGGCAAGGCTTTCTCGCCAACGGTGAAATTGAATGGAATGTTTACCAGTGTCTGCTGCCCATACTGCGCATACACCGACGATACCGTTACGAGTAGAACCAAACCTGCTAAAGCGATTGCCCTTGAAATGTTTTTCATAGTGCTCTCCTTTCCGACACCTGATAACGCGCAGAAAAAGTGAAAAGGAGGCCACTCGACGGGTTACTTTGTAATTAACTTTCCGATCTCTCTCCAGGTGATCAGCTTGATCTGGTTCTCTTCCAGTAACTTGCGAAATGCGTCGCTGGTGAAGAATTCAAAGTCGCGCTGGCGCCAGGCTGCGCCCCAGTTGGGATGATCGAATGTGGCGCCACGCATTTCGGCGTCGTCGTAAGCGAGGTGAATGACGATCTCAGTCACGCCGGGTTGCAGTTTGCGGAGTTCGTCGCTGTAAAACTTGGCCCAGTCCTGCGGAGCGACGCTTGGGTTGATATCGAGCACACGATCGATGAAGACGTCTTCCGGCTTGAGTGACGACGGAAGAAACTCTGCGCGCGACGAAAACCACTCTTTCGCGATGCGCACCGGCAACTTATTATCGCGCGCGACACGCAGAAAAACGTCGAACAGCGCTTTGTTCTGGTAAAGCGTGCCCATGTGGGAATCAAGGTGCGTGGGTTGGATCCCAACCGCCTTCGCGCGTTCAATCTGCGTCCGGATTTCGAGTTCAACTTCTTTTGGATCGGCGTTCTTCGCGGCTTCGGTCTCGGTTAACCGAAAGTAGCCATCCTTGTCCAACAAGGAAGCGACCTTGTCTTTCGACGTAACTGGTCCCCAACGGAAATGGGTCCATTCGCTCGTCAATGTCAGGTGTAAACCGAGATCCGCCTGTGGGTTAGCGCGTGCGTAAGCCGCAATTTCGGAAAGCCACGGACACGGGACCATGATGCTGCCGGAGTTGACGAGGCCGGTTTCCAGCGCCTTGATGGTCGCGGTGTTGACGGAATGGGCCATGCCGAGATCGTCTGCGTGGACGATGATCAACTTCGCATCTTTTGGGTAGCCCAGGCGTTCGGCTAGAGTTCGATCTTGCGCCTGAACTACCGGGACGACCAGGAGTACGGCCAAGAGGAAAGGGATTTTCAAAATATGTGTCATGACGGGCTGATTTTACACTGTCTTAGACTTATGTCGTGAGGTACAATTAAGTCCGTTTCGAATCGATGAAACCCCTGAAAATCGGCATCACCGGTGTTCGCGGAATTGTAGGCGAGACCTTCACGCCCGAATTGTCTGTGGAGTTCGCCCAGGCGTTTGGCACGTATCTCGATGGTGGCCGCATCCTCGTCTGCCGCGACACAAGGCCGTCAGGACCAATGATCCGGTCAGCCGTCTTGTCAGGGCTGCTGGCCGCAGGCTGCGAAATCGTGGACCTCGGCGTTTGTCCCACGCCGAGTATGCAGTTGGCCGTTAAGTGGCTGGAGGCTGACGGCGGCATCGCGATCACTGCGGGTCACAATCCGTGGCGCTGGAACGCGCTCAAGTTTGTTCGCGGTGACGGTCTTTATCTCAATGCCAATCAGGCCGAGGAGTTACTCGACATTTTTCATCAGGGCGAGTTTCTCAAAGCTAACTGGAAGACGATTAGATCCTCCATCGAGTACGCCGATCCGATTCCGAAGCACATTGAAGCGCTAAAAAAAGCGTTTGCAGTCGATGTCATTCGAAAACGACGGCTGGTAGTCGCAGTCGATTGTTGCAATGGTGCGTGTTCGTTGTTGAGTCCGCGCTGGTTGGAAACGCTCGGTTGTGAAGTGCTGGCCTTGAATAACGATCCCGGAGCGCCGTTTCCCCACGCGCCCGAACCAAAACCAACCACGATGGCCCAGCTCTGCGCCATCGTGAAAGCGGGTCGGGCCGACATCGGTTTCGCACACGACGCCGATGGCGAACGTTTGGGAATCGTCACCGATCTCGGCGAGCCGCTTTCAGAAGAGATGACGCTTGCGCTTGCGGCGGAGATCAGGTTGCGAAAACAACCCGGCACAGTCGTGACAAATGTTTCGACGACTCAGGCGATCGAATGCATCGCGTCACAACATGGCGGAAACGTCGTGCGTACTCCGGTCGGACAGGCATACATCTCGGAAGGCTTACTCGAGCACAATGGTGTGCTTGGCGGTGAAGGAAGTGGCGGCATCACGGTTCCGGAAGTCAACCTGACGCATGACAGCGCGGCGGCGATCGGTTTGATTCTCGAACACCTCGCGCAAACTGCCGAGCACGTCTCGGACATGGTCCAACACCTGCCGCGTCTTGCAACTTTGAAACACGACGTGGCGGTCGCGCCGCACCGGCTTTATTCAGTGTTGCAGGAATTTCGTTCGGTGGTAGAGCAGGAGGGACTTAGTTACGACTCAATCGACGGAGTGAAAGTGACGTTGCCGGACGGTTGGGTGCACGTACGAGCGTCAAACACGGAGTCGATCATTCGCATCATCGTCGAGGCAAAAGAGAAGACGAAAGCAGCGGAGTTGCTCGACTGGACGCGCGATCGGGTTAAGAGGTGACAGCCGCAAAGAAGCACAAAAAGCACAAAGGGTTTGTCCTAACAGTCTTGTGCTTCTTGTGCCTCTTCGTGGCCCAGCTTATAGAACACGGATGAGGGCGATACCAACCTTAAAAATCAGTATCTCGGGTGTGCGTGGTGTCATCGGGCAATCATTGACGCCGCGGCTGCTTACTCGTTTCGCACAAGCCTTCGGCACGCACACCGGATCCGGGACGATAGTTGTCGGCCGTGATCCGCGAACGTCTGGTGAGATGGTTAAGCATGCAGTGATTGCGGGCATTCTTTCGAGTGGTGGACGCGTGGTTGATGTGGGAGTCGTTCCCGTGCCGACCGTGCAACTGCAAGTTCGCCGTCGCAAAGCGAATGGCGGAATTGCAATCACAGCGAGTCACAATCCTGCTGAGTGGAATGCTCTGAAGTTCATCGGCCCAGACGGGCTCTTCCTGGACGCGGGACAAGCGCGCGAGCTGCTGGATATCTATCACCAGGGCGAGTACACGAAAGTTGGCGGCGACGAGATCAGAACGGTGGAAGAGGTTGAGGGAGCGGCTGACGCACACATTAGAGCCATAATCGATGCACTTGGGCCTTTGCCTGAAGCCGGGCGAAAACTTCGCGTGGTGCTCGACTCCTGCAATGGCGCGGGATCGATTGTTGGTCCAAAACTGCTCGAAGCGTTGGGTGCGGAAGTGATTCCCATCAACACCACGCCCGACGGATCGTTTCCACGTCCCGCGGAACCCTTGCCGGAGAATCTCGGCGACCTCTGCGATGCAGTGAAGAAGCACCACGCAGACGTAGGTTTCGCGCAGGACATGGATGCGGATCGTCTGGCGATCGTGTCTGAGCAGGGCACGCCAATCGGTGAAGACTACACCCTCGTGCTCGCCGCGCTTTACGTACTCGGACACGAGCCGGGCCCGGTCGTCGCTAATCTATCGACTACGTCTGCACTCGAAGACGTCGCCAGGAAGTTCGACTGCCCGCTGTTCCTGACGAAGATTGGCGAAGTAAACGTCACGGACAAGATGCAACAGCAGAACGCAGTGATCGGTGGTGAAGGAAACGGCGGCGTGATCTATCCGCGCATCAATTTCGCACGTGACAGTTTGGTGGGCATGGCCCTCGTGCTTCACCTGCTGGCCGAATCAGGAAAGACCGTGTCGCAATTGCTCGATCAATTCCCGAACTACACTGTCGTCAAAGAAAAAATGGTTTGCCCCTCAGAAAAGATTCCAGCAGTGTTGAAGATGCTGCGGCAGGAATACGGCAAGTTTCCACTCGACACGCGCGACGGCGTGAAAGTGACGCTGCCTGAAGGTTGGTTCCTGGTGCGAGGCTCAAACACGGAACCAATTATTCGCGTTGTCGCCGAATCGAGTGAGGAGAGTAAAGCAAGAGAGATAGTTGCCCGCGTTTACGAGCAGGTCGCACGCTGCATAGCTTAGAGTCACACATACACACAGATTTTCGAGCGAAAGGAATTAGTAATGACCCCTGCATTATCGCGTTCCCTCATGCTGATCGTCTTGCTTGTGATTTGTTTACAAGCGCCTGTGTTGTCCCAACAAGCAGCCCGCGCCACTCTCACCGGAACTGTGACCGATCCCCACGGCGCTGCGGTGGCGGGAGTCAAGATCACGGCGATTCTCGAATCTGCCGGCCTTCGACGTGAAACAGTGAGCAATGGTGATGGGCTTTATGTTCTCACCGACCTCGTGCCGGGCGACTACGAGCTGCGCGCCGAGGCAAAAGGGTTCGTCACGACGGTAACGAAGGTGCCGATCTCGTTGAAGGTCGGACAATCGGTTAACGTGCCGTTAGCGATTGGCATTTCGGAAACGGTCATCGTAGATCCGGGTGCACCACCGGACCGGGTAGTCGATACGAACACTTCAGTCGTTCAGGGGGTTATCGATTCGCAGGAGGTTGCCGGCTTGCCTCTCAACGGGCGCAACTTTCTCGAACTTGCCTTGCTGATTCCAGGAAATGCGCCGGCGCCTAATTTCGATCCGACCAAGACGAACACGGTCGTCATTTCCTCCGCGGGGCAATTGGGACGCGGCGGCAATGTCACAATCGACGGCGCCGACAACAACGACGACGTTGTCGGTGGACCAGTACAGAATATTTCCCAGGATGCGATTCAGGAGTTTCAAATTGCCACTAACCGGTTTTCGGCGCAGTTAGGTCGCTCGGGATCGTCGGTGGTGAACGTAATCACCAAGGCCGGAACAAACGAGCTGCACGGTTCGGGGTCGATCTATTTTCGCAATCACAATCTACAGGGATTGCCCGCAACGTTCGATCGTGGCTTCGGACAAACACCGCCGTTCGATCGGCAGCAATACGCTTTTACTCTCGGTGGTCCAATAAAGAAGGAGCGCGCGTTTTTCTTTGGTTCGTTTGAATACCGCAACCAGGACGGCGTGGTGTTGGTTGGTGAAAGAGACTTGGCCAGTCGCTCCATCAGGCGTGGCTTCGCGACCGCGCCGCTCGATGACTTTCTTACAACAGAGCGCGTCGACTGGATACCGGGTATCGCTGACAGGTTGAGTTTTCGTTACTCGTACCAGCGTGAGAACGGCATTGCCGCGAGCACGCTTGTGCGCGCGATTGGTTCGGCGTCGCAAAGACAGTCGAGCCTCAACAAGACCAACACGCTTGTTGCCAATTATTCGCGGACCATATCGTCTCGCGACATCAATAATTTCACTTTTAGCTTAGGCACATTTATCAACGACACTTTGCCGGTGACTCCGGGGCCGCAACTGACTTTCCCGAGTATTCAGGACGGCGCCTCGTTTCGCGTGCCGCAACAGACCAAGCAAAGGCGGCTTCAGTTCAGCGACACCTACAGTTTCAATCGCGGCAATCACACGCTCTTCGTCGGTGGCGAAGTTCAGCGCGTTGAGTCAGATCTCGATCTGAAAGTCTTTCAAGAAGGCCGGATTGAGATGTTTGAAGACTTCGCGCCTTTCGATCGTAATCGCGACGGGCGTATCGACGACAATGACCTTTTGTTTGCCGTGACTTTGCGCAGCGCTTTTCCGGATCGTCCGCTGTTATTGCCGGACACGAACAACACCTATTTCGCGGGATTCGTTCAGGACGACTGGCGGGTGCATCCGCAGTTCACGCTCAATCTCGGATTGCGTTATGAACTCGACACAGACGTCAAAAACGTTAGTCGGGTCGACGAGTTGAACCCGCTGATCCTTCCGTTTCTGCATGGAGAACGAACGCGTGACAAGAACAACTTCGCGCCGCGCGTTGGTTTTAACTTTTCGAGTGCTGATGGCCGCACGAGCGTTCATGGTGGTTACGGCATTTACTACGATCGCGTAACGCTTGAGATTCAAACTCTGGAACGCGGGCTTGATGGACGGGCGTTGCCGGTCGAAGTTCGGGCCGGCAGTCTGTTTTTCCTCGTAACGAATCCTGGTGATCCACCATTCCTTGGCGTCTTTCCGCCAGGCACGCCGACGCTTGCGAATCCGTTCACCGGATTTGTGCTTCCCGGTGCGGGCGCTGGTGGCATCAACATCATCGACAACGATTTACAGAACCCGATGGTCCAGCAGACCAATATCGGCGTGCAGCGCGAATTTGGCCGCGACTTCGTGTTGCGAGCGGACTACCTGCACAACTTCGGCACGCACTTCATCATCGGGCGCATCATTGGCACAGTTCCTTTAAACCCGGTGGTGGGTGGACCGGATCTGGTCAAGAACCTGGAATCCAGTGTGAAAACGAAGTACGACGGTCTGTTGCTGAGTTTTGAAAAACGTTTTTCGAACCGGTATCAGTTCCGCGCGTCTTACACGTTGTCGAAGATGTTTAATTTTGCGAACGACGATCAGATTCCGTTCTCGAACGGGCCGATCGATTCGAGCAATTTGCAACGAGAGTATGGACCAACGCCGAACGACCAGCGACACCGGTTCAGTTTTTCCGGCGTGTTTCAATTGCCGAAAGACATTCTCGTGTCGCCGATCCTGACGCTTGCGTCGTCAGTGCCCATTGACATTCTGATGCCGGATGGGAGTTCGCGTGTTTGTGAGTTGCAGCGGAATGCGGGCGCGAGGCAGTTTCATACCGGGGCGGAGTTGAACGCGGTGTTGAGACAGATCAATGCTGCGGGTGGTCCACGCTGTCCGAATCCGGATCCGAGCACGGGATTTAAGCCGACGGATCCGTTGCCGCTGGTGCGTGACGACGTTCAGTTTGGCGATAGTTTTTCGTCGTTGGATTTGCGTGTATCGAAGGTTTTTAAGATTGGGGAGCGTTTCACGATCGAGCCGATTGCGGAGGTGTTTAATCTCTTCAATGTCACGAACGTGCTCGGGGTCTCGAATGTGAATTATTCGGGGTTTAATAATGTGTTGGTGCGGGACAGTGGCGATCCGACGAGTGCGGGATGGTTGCGTTCGTCGAGTTTTGGTCAACCGGTAAGCACCGCCGGTGGCGTGTTTGGTTCCGGCGGCCCGCGCGCGTTTCAGTTCGCCGCCCGCGTGACGTTCTGAAGCGCGAAGATCTGTGGCGACTAGTGTAAATCCGTGGCTGAACTGAAACGACAAATAGGTCTACGCACGGCGGCGGCGCTGGTCGTCGGCGAGGTGATCGCCGTCGGCATTTTCCTAACTCCAGCGGGTATGGCCAAACAGCTCGGCTCGCCTATGTGGCTGCTCGCCGTCTGGTTAACGATGGGCGTGATGGCGCTCTGCGGCGCCCTCTGTTACGGCGAACTCTCCGCACGTTATCCCGAAGCCGGCGGCGGCTACGTTTACCTGCGCGAGGCCTTTGGCCCATCACTCGCTTTCCTCTACGGCTGGATGGCGTTTCTCGTAATGGATC
>DASZDV010000297.1:0-7916 GCA_035941575.1 Pyrinomonadaceae bacterium | reverse complement strand
ATGCTCGCAGCACGAACCGCGTCTTTGTAAGCATGAACCAGGGTGCGCAGCCCAAGCTTCTTTGCCTCATCGCACGCGGCGTTCAGTTGCTCCTGCGAAAGCGACATGTCGGGACGGCGCACGCTGGCGGCCGCGAAAATCTTGATGAGGTCTGCGCCGGCTTCTTTCTGCCGGCGCACAAAGGCGCGTATCTCGTCCGGCGTGCCTGTCTTTTCACCCTGGCCCATCAAAGGTTGGGCTGCCGTCAGAATACGTGGACCAGGCAACTCGCCCTTAGCGATCGCGTCGCGCAGCAGAATGTCAGACGGATTGCCGACACTTTGCACGGTTGTAAAGCCGGCCATGAGCGTGGCCCACGCGTTTGCGACTGCTTGCAGCGTGAGTTCGGGTGTCGTTCCACCGCCGCCTGCATTCCTGCCGTTCTTATCAAAGCTCCATGAGATGTGGACGTGCGCATCAATCCATCCGGGAAGAACAGTCAGTCCGCGAAGGTCATAATCGATAGGGCCGGCATTTGGATCCAGCGCGACGATCTTTGAACCTTCGATCACGATGCGCGTCTTCTTCAGCACGTGACCTTTACCGTCGAGGACTGTGTCCGCCGCGATCACGACGCGTTTAGTTTGCGCAATCGCAACGGAACACGCGGCCAGAACGAACAGAACGATTTGCGCCAAGCGTACGGTTCGAGGAGTTGCCGTGGTTTTCATGTTTGGATAGAGGGTACTACAATCTCCGCAAAAATAGATGTGGGAGGGCGGTGCATGGCAAACGTCACGGCACTAAACGTCAACGGCAAGAAGTTGACTGTCAACGTCGATCCGCAGACGAGTCTGTTAACTGTTCTGCGTAACGATCTCAATCTGACAGGCACGAAGTACGGTTGCGGTGAATCGCGATGCGGCGCGTGCACGGTGCTGATTGACGGACAACAGACACGTTCATGCGTGACGCCCGTCGGCAAAGTTGCGAACCGGCAGATCACGACCATCGAAGGTTTGGAAAAAAATGGGCGGTTACACCCGGTACAGGACGCGTTTCTGCAAGCGGACGCGATGCAATGTGGCTATTGCACGCCGGGGATGATCATGGCGGGTGTCGCTCTTCTTAATAAGAACACCAAACCGAGTCGTGAAGAGATCGTGCAGCACATGAATCGAAACGTTTGCCGGTGTGGCACGTACCTTCGGATCATCGCCGCAATCCAAATTGCGTCTGCAGCAAAGGGCGGAGCGAAGGGAGGGCGCGATGACTGAAATACCGGAAGTCGAACGTTACGAGCTGGACGAAGAACCGGCGTACAACTTCAATTTCGATCGACGTCAGTTTTTGAAGGCGTTCAGCGGCGGCATCGCACTGCTCGTTCCTTTAACCAACTTGATCGCGCAACAACCTGAACAGCAGGGCGAGTCGGGTCGCGGCGGATTCAATCGCGACATGCCACAGGAGATTGGCGCGTGGATTCACATTGAACCTGATGGTTCTATTGTTGCCTACACGGGCAAGGTGGAGTTTGGGCAAAACATTCGCACCTCACTTACTCAGGCTGTCGCGGAAGAGTTGCACGTGCCGCTCGCGATGATTCGACTCGTAATGGGCGACACGGATCTGACGCCGTTCGATATGGGCACATTCGGCAGTCTCACCACGCCGATGATGGCGCCCCAATTACGCAAGGCCGCAGCGGCTGCTCGCGAAACTCTGATCTCCATTGTCGCTCAGCAATGGCAGGTTGAACCCAGCACTGTGCGTGTTGTTGATGCGAAGTTCGTGAATCACGATACAACGAAGTCGATGACATTTGCCGATGTGGCGAAGGGAGTGAAACTCGTTAAGACCATTCCTGCTGATGTGAAGACGACGCCAGTCGCACAATGGACCGTAGCGGGAACGTCGATACCAAAAGTCGATGGGCGCGATTACGTCACGGGCAAACACAAATACACCTCGGATATGAAACGCGACGGGATGTTGTACGGCGCCGTGGTTCGGCCTTCACGAATCAACGCGACATTCGAAGCACGCGTCTCGACGCCGGCAAATATGCCTGGAGTGCAGGTTGTCGAAGATGGAAATTTCCTTGGTGTCGCCGGCGTGGACCAAACAACTGCTACTCGCGCTGCGAAACAGATCGTGGCCCGTTGGAAAGAGCCGCCGCCGCAGCCCGGCAACGCTGAGTTGTTTGACTACCTGCGCAAGAATGCAACGCCGGGACGCGCACGTAATGTTGGCTCGATCGCGGACGGTCTTGCCGCAGCCGATAAGAAGCTCGAGCAAACGTACACGATTGCTTACATCGCTCACGCGCCGCTCGAACCGCGCGCCGCAGTGGCTGAGTATGTCGATAACAAGTTGACAGTTTGGACTGGAACGCAACGTCCGTTTGGCGTTCGCGGAGAACTCGCCGACGCTCTGCACATTCCGGTTAGTCGAATACGAGTGATCGTTCCGGATACTGGATCGGGATACGGTGGTAAACACAGTGGTGAATGCGCGATCGAAGCAGCGCGGTTGGCCATCGCGACGAAGAAGCCCGTAAAGGTTGTGTGGTCGCGCGAAGAGGAGTTTACGTGGGCTTATTTTCGACCGGCAGGACTGATCGATGTAAAGAGTGGAGTGAAGAACGACGGTACGATCACGGCGTGGGAGTTTCATAATTACAACTCCGGCACTTCGGCGATTCAAACCAGGTACGACATTCCGAACCAGCAGATACAGTTTCACGAAGTGCAGTCGCCGTTGCGGCAGGGTTCGTATCGTGGACTCGCCGCCACGGCGAATCATTTTGCGCGCGAGACGCACATTGATGAACTCGGCACAGTGTTGAATATGGATCCGGTGGAGTTTCGTCTTAAGAACCTGAAGGACGAACGAATGCGCGCGGTGCTTGAGGCAGCGGCGAATCGATTTGGGTGGAGAGCCGGCCGGCAAAAGACTGGTCCAACGCGCGGCGCGGGTGTCGCCGTTGGGTTTGAGAAGGGTGGTTATGTTGCGACTTGTGCTGAAGTGTCAGTGGATAGTGCGGGTAAGGTGAAACTCGAACGCGTCGTTGAAGCATTCGAGTGTGGCGCGATCGTGAACCCGAAGCACCTGGAGAATCAGATCGAAGGCGCAGTTGTGCAGGCAATTGGCGGCGCGCTTTTTGAGCAGATCGAGTTTGCGAATGGCAGTATTCTGAACCCGCGGTTCTCGCGTTACCGGCTGCCGCGGTTCAGCGACGTGCCTCCGATTGAAGTTGTGTTAGTGAATAGAAAAGATCTGGCGTCGGCGGGCGCCGGTGAAACACCGATTGTGGGGTTAGCGCCGGCGGTTGGGAATGCGGTTTTCGCCGCAACCGGCAAACGTCTTCGATCCTTGCCGCTGGGGTGATTATCTGTCGCGCCTTCGGCGCTTTTTCTGTCGCCCCTCAGGGCTCGATCCCTTTTCTTAAAATCCCAGGGGCTTCGCCCCTGGCTACCTTCTTTCACGCCTCCGGCGTGTTACGGCCTCATGTTGCTCACGGCCTCGGGTGTGTTGCGGCCTCATGTTGCTCACGCCTTCGGCGTGTTACGCCAACTGGTAAATGCCGATGCCGCTTTCGCGGCCTTGCACCTGGACATTTCCCATCGGAATCGCGTCCGTTGAACCTTCCCCAAGTGACTGCCAGACGTTCTCCGAAATCAACAGCCGAGACTGAAAACGCTTATTCAGTTTTTCGATTCTCGAAGCGAGGTTCACGACGTCGCCGATCACCGTGTACTCCTTTCGCAGCGACGATCCAATACTGCCCGTAACCGCCTCGCCTGCATGTAATCCGATTCCCACGGTCGTCGGCAATACATGTCCCGACGCAACTTCTTCTTCCACACGCGTCAGTATTTCTCGCGCGGCTGCTACGCCGTTCAAACAGTCCCCACCTTCAGAGAGTGGCGCGCCAAACACAGCCATAAACCCATCGCCGAGAAACTTGTTAATAACACCGTGATGACGATTCACGATCTCGATCATGAACTCAAAGAGGGACTCTAGATAACTCACCACCTCCTCAGGCGAACGTTTTTCAGCAAAACCCGTGAAGTCTCTTATGTCGAGAAACATCACGCACACTTCCCGTTTTTCACTCCGGAGATCCGGTTTCAGCGTCAGCAGTTTGTTCATCACGATCGGTGAAACGTATTCGCCGAAAGTCCGGCTAATCCGGTTGCGCTCCTCCACAATCTCAAACGACTTCAGCAGGCGTTTCTTGATCTGCACGGCAACGGCGCCGGTGGCGATACCCGTCAACAAAAGTAGAAAACTCTTAACAATGTGCGGCGGAGCGGTCCATAGCATCGGATCAAGGTTGCCCGAGGCAGGTGCTTGACTAATGAAGACGAACGATAAAATCAGGTATTGCGACGCAGCAATCGCACCTGTGAACACTGAGAGTTTGTAGTCGAGCCTTAAAGTTGAAAGCACAATCAGCAACGGATACACGAACGGCGCCGGCGTCAACAAGGCATGGGCCGGCCCGACGTACTGCGCCGCAATAACCAGCGCGGCGAGTGGAAGGCTTGTCTCCAAAAGTGCGCTGATATAAGGCAAACCCGGATACGCTGTTCGCCGTTCGCGAATGAGCCGGTCGATCGCTACCCTTTCGAGAGTCAAAAATCCCAGGCAGATAACAAGCACACCCAGAAGAATCCCGACGAAGCTCCTGAAGTTTCCGTTGAAGGCGCGCTGGAAATCTTCAAAACCGAGGACTGCCAGCGCAAGTGATACAGGTACGACGGCCGCGAGCGCCCAGATCAGGATCGTCACGCGCAGCTTGTCGCTCTTGAGTATCTCGAGTGCCAACTCGCGTTCGAAGTTGCGCGTCGTAGCCGTCTTCGTGCGTTTTAGTCGTCGTAATCTCATGACCCTTACCTCACTCAGCCGCCGGAGCAACCGCAGCAGGCAAAACTTCCGTTGCTGTCTCCGCGGTCTCGTCTTTTTCCCACTTCACCAGTTTCAGATCGAGAACGAAGATCGAATAGATCACTGGCACGAGCAGCAACGTGATGAATGTAGCCACACTCAAACCACCGATCTGCGCATAACACATCGGTTCCCAAAGTGGACCACCATGCGAAGCCAGCGGAAACAGCGCGATCACCGTTGCGCCCACTGTTATCAGCACCGGTCGCAACCGCATAATGCCCGCGTCAAGCAGCGCTTCGATCAGCGGCTCTCCCTCGGCGTGTTTCTCTTCGATGAAATCGAACAGCACGATGATGTGACTGACGATCACGCCTACGAGACTCACAATGCCGAGAAAAGCCATGAAGCCAAACGGCGCTCCCATAATCCACAACGCAGCAAGCGCGCCCACCATGCCAAACGGCACCGCCGCAAACACGATGAACGGTTTGATCGCGTTCTTGAACTGAAACACGAGCGCCAGGAAGATCGCAGCGACCGAAATCATCAGCACGATCGTCAGGTCCACAAAGCCCTTCACCTGATCTTCTTCTTCGCCGCCAATCTCCATGCGATAACCCGCTGGCAGTTCCTCTTGCAGCTCTTTCAGTTTGGGCCGTGCGGCGGTCATAACTTCCGACGCGAGTTTCCCTTCAGCCGGCGACGCCGAGATCGTGATCGTGCGAAACTGATTGCGCGATCTTATCTTTTCGATCTGCATAGCGTATTCAGTTGACGCTACCTGTCTCAGCAACACTTTTTGCGTGCCCTCGCCGGCGTACACGTACAAGTTCTTCAGAGCGCCCAGTTGTGCTCGCTCTTCCATCCTTAACCTCGCAACCACCGGAATCTGTTTGTCGCCCTCACGCAGAGTCGTAACCTCGCGTCCATGGGTTGCTGATAACGAGGCCATCGCGACGTCGTGGTTTGTTAGTCCCGCGATGTTGGCGCGATCGGGATCCGTTTTGAGGTGAACAGCAAGACTCTCGTCGCCCCAATCGTCACGAACTCTCTCCGCAATCTCCGTCTCTGCGAGAATGGCTTTCACGCGGCTCGCATACGAACGCAGCATCTGCACGTCCTGGCCGCTCACACGAATCGCAACCGGCATCCCGACGGCCTTGCCGGACTCGAGCTGCCGCACGTCGATCCGCGCACCTGCGACTCTCGCAGATAAAGCCTCCTGCAATGGATGGATCAGATGCGACGTGTCGTGCTTGTCTTTCACCTGAATAATGATCTGCGCGTAGTTCAACTGCTGTAGCTCAGGTGAAACTGAAAACCAGAACCGTGGTCCACCACCGCCCACAAACGTCGTGAGCGATTGCAGTACGTCGCGCGGTTTACCGTCGTCGTCCGCGTGGTGCTTCCCGTATTCGGCAACTACTTCGCGAATGATCTGTTCCGAATGAGCTGCAGCTTCGTTGGTCGCCGACAGCGGGGCATCGTCGGGCAACCAGATATCGACGTAAGACAGGTAAGACAGGTCTTTCGGAAAGAACTGTGTCTTGAGCTGACTCATGATCACGCCGCCCAACAACAGGAAGCCCATCGCGCCGGCCATTACTTTCCAGCGGTGATTGATGGCCCAAGTGCCGAGGCGGTAGTACTGGGCTGCGAAACCTTTCTTCCGGCGCTCCTCGATCGTCTTCTCGGCCTTCGGCCGCAGCAGGTAGTAACCGAGCAGCGGAATGAACGTCATCGACACCAACCGCGATGCGATCAACGAACACGCCAGCACGACCGGAAGCGTGTAGAGAAACTCACCTGTAGATCCCTTGATCATCAAGAAGGGAAGGTACGCGACAATGTTAGTGATCGTGGCGTAAAGGATCGCGGTCGCCAGCTTGGTTGGCCCAAGCCATGCGGCTACGGATCGTTTGTGGCCGAGCGCCAGGTCGCGCTTGATCGCGTCACCTGCGACGACCGGGTCGTCAACGAGCAGACCGAGCGCGATGATCAGCGTTGCGATCGACACTTGCTGAAGGTCGATGCCAAGCACGTACATCATTCCAAACGTCATGGCGAGTGTGATCGGAATCGATAAAGCCATGAGCAACGCCGAACGCCACTCCCAGAAGCCAATCAGCGCGATCAGTACAACCAAAATGATCGCTTCGTAGAGGCTCTTCATAAACAGGTCGATACTTTCCTCAACCTGCAACGGCTGGTCTGACGTTCGTGCGTAGATCAGATCTTCAGGGAGCTGTTGTTTCAGTCCCGCGAGCGCGACGTCGATCTCTTTTCCGAACTCACCGATCTGCTCTCCCGACCGCATCTGCACGGACAGCGTGACCGCGCGACTGCGTCGCCAATTGCCTTGAGTGTCGCGCGAGTTGAAATAGTTCAGATAACGCGCCGGAGTTTCGTAACTTCTGACGATGTGCGCGAGATCGCGAAGATAGACAGTCGATCCGTTTGCTGCCGGCACGAGCACGTCGCCGATCTCGCGTTCGCTCTTGAACTCGCCGGACGGGTCGAGATTAACGTTCTTACCCTGGACGTTGACTTGTCCTCCGGGGGTTGTGATGTTGCGACCCTTAAGTACGTTCTCGAGATTGCTCGGCTTGACGCCGTAGGACGCAAGCCGCTCCTGCGAGTAGATCAGGTAAACCGTCTCATCGAGGTTTCCGGAGCGCGACACTTTCGATACTTGCGGCACGGTCTTGAGGGTCTTCTCGATCAGGTCCGTGAAGTCGTCCATCTGGCGATACGTGTATTTATCGCCCGCAACTGCGCTCAATTTCGCCAACGTCTCCTGCGGATTGCGAACCACGAACGGCGGCCACGCGTCGGGGTGAAACTCTGAGGACTGCAATCGTTCCGTCGTGAACTGTTGGACGTAGCCGAGAAGCTCGGGCTCAGTTTTGTTTGAAACACCGTCGAACCCGAGAAATCGATCGCCACTGATCACGTGAACATCGCTGGCGATGCCATTCTCTTTAACGTAAGCGAGAAACATCTCGATCGGGGCTTGCAACATGCGCCGGTCGATAGCG
>DASZDV010000296.1:0-9858 GCA_035941575.1 Pyrinomonadaceae bacterium | reverse complement strand
GCAACGTTCTGTAGCGCTTTCCCGTTAATCGCGCGAGCGCGTTGACAACCGCGGGCGAGATTACGGGAACGGGTGGTTCACCACAGCCCGTTGGCGCTTCGCCGCTCGGTACGATGTGAACGTCCACTGCGACTGGAGCATCAACGATGTAGGGCGGCACATAACCGTCAAAGTTTCTCTGCTCTACCACTCCGTTCTTCAACGTGATCGCCCCCTTCGCCATCAGCTGCGTCAGACCAAACGTCACGCCGGCCTGAAACTGACTCTCGACCGTCAGCGGATTCACTGCAAGACCGCAATCAACAGCAAGTGTCGCGCGATGAATCCTGGGACGTTTGTTTTCGATCGACACATCGACCGCGCATGCTACGCCGGTTCCGAAAGATTCGTGACATGAAACTCCGAGTGCGTGCCCTTTCGGCAGCGCGTTTCGCCAGCCGGCACTAGCTTTCTCCAGCAGGTCGAGCGTGCTGAGTAATTTCTTCGCTTCGGGTTTTAGTAGCTTGCGTCGATACGCAATCGGATCAACTCGCGCGCGTATCGCCAACTCGTCAATCAATGTCTCCATGACAAACGCTGTGTGCGTGTGCCCGACCGAACGCCACCAAAGCACTGGCACATTCACTTTCGGATGATGAACCGAGACGTGAAGATTCGGAATGTTGTAATGCGTGTCAGCGACGCCTTCGGTCGCTGTCGAGTCCACGCCGTTTTTGGTTGTGAAGCTGGCGAACGGAGTGTCAGCCGTTATTGATTGCCCGACGATTACGTGACGCCACGCTGTGGGTATTCCGTTCGCGCCGACGCCGACTTCGACGCGATGCAAGTGCATCGGACGATAGTAACCACCCTGCACGTCATCTTCGCGTGTCCATACAAGTTTCACTGGAGTGCCGCGCAGGCGTTTTGCGATCGTTGCTGCTTCACGTTGAATGTGAGAATCGGTGACGGCGCGGCGGCCGAAACCTCCGCCGGCCATCTCGGTGTGAAAAGTGACCTGCGGCGGTTTGAGTTCCAATACTTCTGCCACCGCCATCTGATCGACAGTTTGAAACTGCGAACCGGCCCACACCTCCGCTCGATCTCCGTCGAATCGCACGGTAGTGTTCAGCGGCTCCATCGGCGCATGTGCGAGAAAGGGAAATTCGTACTCAGCAACGATACGATTTTGCGCCCCGATCTGGTCCAACGCTTTTGCATCGCCTTGATTGACGGCGACGTTGCCCGGCGTACGGCTCAGTTCCCGGTATATGGTCCACAACTGAGCGCTGTCGGCGGCCTCAACACCTGTAAGATCCCACTGGATCTTAAGACGACTCCTTGCTTGTTTGGCGGGCCAAAACTTGTCCGCAACGATCGCCACTCCAGTGCCTTTCGCGAGAGGAATCTGAAACACCTCGCGGACACCTTCAATCCGACGCGCTTCGTCATCAACGAAACTCTTAACACGCCCGCCAAAAACTGGTGGATGAGCGACAACCGCGACTTTCATCCCCGGCAGATCCAAATCGAGACCAAACTTCAGTGAACCATCACATTTGGCACGGCTATCAAGACGTTTGACTCTCTTGCCGACAAGACGAAACTCCTTTGGATCCTTCAAGCGAACGTTCGAAGGTACGGGTTTTCGCGCCGCATCGATTGCGAGTTCGGTATAAGTCGCTGATCGCCCGTCCGGTCCGTGGACCACACTCGCCTCTGTGCGACATTTGTCCGGAGTTGTACCCCAACGATCTGCGGCGGCAGCAATCAGCATTGCGCGCGTCTTCGCGCCGAGTTCACGATACTGCTGAAACGAATGAGCAATCGAGCCCGATCCACCGACCATCTGGATGCCAAACAACGGATCTTTGTAGACATCTGCGGCAGGTGCGAGATTGGCGACGACGTTGGTCCAGTCAGCGTCCATCTCATCTGCCAGGAGCATGGGCAACGCGGTCTGAACTCCCTGACCAAACTCGAGTCGATTTACCTGGATTACGATCTTGCCGTCGGGCCGGATGTTGACGAACGCATCAGGCGGGTACGGCAACGCCGGCGCTGCGGGCGCCGTTGCCTCTTGGGCCAGTGCCGCGTGCGTTGACCGCGGATCGAGACATAACGAAACCAATAGACCACTCCCAGCGGCAAAAGAGACACGCAGGAAACCGCGACGACTAAGCTCGTGCTGATCGATAGACCGAATCATCACGCGCCTCCTTTCGTGATCTGCGCCGAGGCTGTCTTGATGGCTTCGCGAATTCGAGGGTAGGTGCCGCAGCGGCACAGATTTCCCCCCATCGACTCTTCGATGTTTTTGTCCGTTGGTTTTGGCGTGTGTTTGAGTAGCGCCACTGCGGACATGATTTGTCCGCTCTGACAGTAGCCGCACTGGACCACATCGTTTTCGACCCACGCGTCCTGGACCGCGCGGCCGACTGCGTCCTGACCGATGGCTTCAATAGTAACGATCGGGCGATCGCCGATGTGCGAGATCGGAACAATGCATGACCGCGTCGCAACTCCGCCGACGTGCACCGTGCACGCGCCGCAAGCACTGACGCCGCAGCCAAACTTCGTTCCCGTCATCTTCAGATCTTCGCGCAACACCCAGAGAAGTGGAGTCGAGGGATCAACTGTCACTTCTCGTCGTTGTCCGTTTACGGTTAGTTGATAAGTCGCCATTGCTTTCATTCCTATTTTGGACAAGGTGTGCCTGCCTCGACCCAGCGGCGAGTGGCGGCAACAAACTCTTCATGCGAGAGGGGCGGCAGTGTGCGCGTTGTTCCGTCTGGACGCCGGCCCGGAGCCCAAGCCCACTTCACGAGCGCTTCTTCCTCATGATGTTTGAGTAAGCCTGGTCCATCCAAATTGTTGTTCTTCGAACGGTCCGTTACAGCGCGACATACGTCAGCACTCGAAAGCGCGCGATCGTTGATGTCCTGCCAACGCATCGAGAGTGGCGCAAGGTGCCAGTTGTGTCCGCCCGGAACTCCCGTGCTGTCGGCGTTGGTCTCCTGATGACAGCCGGCGCAATTCAAGCCCGGAACACCTTTTCCTTCCGGACCACGCACCACGTTTGCGAAGTGACGACGTCGATCGTCGCCTTGTTGTGGATAATCGGTTGCGGTGTGACAGTTGATGCAGCGCGGGTGAGTTAATACTGAATAGACTTGTTGCCAGGCGGCGAGTCCTTGTGCGGTTGTCGGCGGATTGGACGCTTCCGCAAACCGTGCTGCGACAACGCACGACAGCACGACGAGAAACGCCGCCGATACAAACAGGTCAACACGAATCCTCCGCATCAGAATTCTCCTCGTATTGTTGACAATTAGCGTTTGACGGAGTATCGGTCAGGCATGCGGTCATGTCAATTCCTCATTTTTTGTGCCTTGTTGCCGCTCATAAATGTCACCAACGCGCAGACGCCCGCGCCTGCTGATGTTCGCGTTAAACTCGTCTTTGCTGACAAAAAGGACGTCTTTCGCGTTGGTGAACAGATTCGACTGAATCTGGAGTTCTCTGCTGATCGCGAAGGTTATCGTGTTGAAACGGGGCCCGACGGCGGAACGGTGGGAAACGATGTTGTCGTAGTCGCACCTGAAACGGGTATCACGCATTGGTTGGATGAACTCCAGGACAATCGTCCTGTTCCTCGCCACGCATATGGAATTGGCGCTCTTGGAAGTCGAACCGAGGCTGTAGAAATCATTCTCAACGACACTTTACGATTCGACAGTCCCGGTCGGTACACGGTGAGTGTGACGACGCGACGAGTTTCGACAAATTCGAGTTCGCGCGGATTTCCGTTGACTACTAACGCGCTGAGTTTCGAGATTCAGCCGATGAGCGAGGCTGATGAAGAGAAGGAGGTAAAACGGCTTTCGGAACTGCTCAACACCAGACGCGACTCCGTCAGTGTTGCGGAACTCACGCGGCAACTGTCTTTTCTCAGTGGTGATCCCTCGACCCGTGAGAAACTCCGACGTTTCCTTAGTCCGGAACCCGCGGATTATGGCGCATACATGTATACCGGCCTGTTTATCGCGCGCAATCGTCTGCTCGTGCTCAAGTCGCTTGAAGCCGCGTTACGGGATCCGAACATTCCGGCCACTACAAGCATGGTCGCAGCAACGACGAGACTGAAAACAATGCTCACGCATGGCATACGCGAGAAACCTGCCGACGGTATCACGTGGTTCTTGGAAGCTCCGGAGAATCCGTTGGCCGCTGAGATCCGCGAGGGTTACATCGTTGAGCTAGCAGCAGGACTCGCGAAGCGCACCGGCAGCAATCAAACAACAACAGCAGTAACGATCCTCACTTTCTTGCAGAAAGATGGTCGGACAACATCGAATCCCGGCTTACCGGAAGTGCGCCGCATTCTGGTCCAACAATTCGACACGCTGCATTTTTCGACAAAGGACTGGCTTCTACGCGAACACGCAAAACTGTTGGACGATCCGGCTCTGATTCCTTCGTTGAAAAAGATCCTATCGGCGTCCGATTCAACTTCGAAGAGTACGCGCGGGACTGTGTTGGGGCGTCTGATGGAACTGGCGCCGGACGAGGCGCGGCCGTATGTCATCGCAGAGATCCGGGACGTCAATTCACCTGTCGACCCGGCGATTCTGATCGGTCTGCAAGATGAGTCTCTGCCTGAACTAGATGCGACATTGCTGGACCAGATTCGCTCGCTGACCTCGTTGAGTCAGAACAAGGATTTCAAATACTTGAAGTTCAAGATCCATTTGCTCGTGCGATTTGCGACGAACAATATTTATGGCGATGTAATGGAGTTATATCGTCGCGTGGGAAAGGGACTGCCTGTTGATTCCCGTGCAGGTTTGTTGGCGTACTTTGCCAAGCACAACGATGAAGAGGCAATCCCGCTGATAGAGCAGGCGCTATCTGACGTGAAGTCAGGTCAAGCGTCAATACTGCTGACACAGCTCACCGCACTCTACTATTCCAAATCGATCGGTGCGCTGCTAAAGAAGCTTCTGGAAACCGACGACATTTCTCAAGCGAGCAATGCGGCGTATTTGATTGGCGTCCATGGTCTACCTGGCGACGAGCAGTTGTTGGAAGCACGTTTGAAGCGTTGGCGCGAGCAGTGGAGCGATCGTGTTGCTGAAGCCGATGCTCAACGCCATGGTCTGATCGAGCGCAGTTTGGTTACAGCATTGATTACTGGCAAATCCTGGAAGCTCTCCGACACACGCGCAAACGAACTGCGTATGAGTTGTCTGACGCAGTTGTGTAAGGAGAGCAATCCGACGCACTAAACAATGACCGCAATGTTTACCAACTCCAAAGCAATCATCGGTGTCATTCACGTGGGAGCGCTGCCGGGGACGCCGCGTAGCTCGCAAACAGTTTCAGAGCTAACCGTCTCTGCGAAACAGGAGGGAAGGATCTACAGAGAATCGGGCGTTGACGGTGTAATCATCGAGAACATGCATGACGTGCCGTATCTTCGTGGTCAAGTTGGACCAGAGATCGTCGCGGCGATGACCGCGATTGCTGTCGAAGTGAAGAATGAATGTCGGATGCCCGTGGGTATTCAGATACTCGCCGGTGCGAATATCGAAGCGATGGCGGTGGCCCATGCGGCCGGTCTAGACTTCGTTCGCGCTGAGGGTTACGCCTACGCGCACGTCGCGGATGAAGGTTTCATTCAATCATCGGCTGCTGCGCTTCTTCGTTATCGCAAAATGATTGGTGCGACGAGTGTTCAGGTTTGGGCCGACGTGAAGAAGAAACATGCCGCTCACGCGATTACAGCGGATGTCAGTTTGGGCGAAACTGCCGAAACAGTTGAATTCATGGGCGCTGATTGCGTGATCGTGACCGGGAATGTTACGGGCAAACCGCCAACCGCCGCAGATGTGCGAGAAGCTAAGCGCCATTGCAGCCTACCACTGTTTCTCGGTTCTGGAATCAGCGAACACAACATCAGTGAGTTTTACGAAGAAGCGGACGGATTTATCATCGGCACAGCGTTCAAGTTGCATGCACGATGGTCGAACACAATCGATCCCGCACGTGTGACAGGTTTCATAAAAGCGATTCAGCGTCTAAAATAAATTCGCAAAACAATTCCCCTACAACTGTCGATCTACGGTCTCGCCATTCGACGTATCATAGTGAGGTCACAATTCGAAAAAGTCAGGAAAGGACAGTTATGGACAGCAAGCCTACGAACGAACAAGCGCAATTACATCTTAAAGTCTACGATTTACGACGTGAGGCCCGGATTCGCCAGGCCCGCGATTGGTTTCAGCAAAACTACAACGCCGAAACGGTCGAGGAGGCGATGCGACTTGCGCCTCCAAACACAGACAATGGCCGCTTCGTCGGCATGGTGATCGGTTATTGGGAGCAAGCCTGCGCGTTGCTCAATTACGGACTACTGCACGATGAGCTGTTTTTTGAAACGAGCGGTGAGTTCTTTGGAGTTTGGGAACAGTTGAAGCCAGTGGTGCCGCAGTTTCGCGAACAGTTCGGCGATCCGAACATGCTCTCGAATCTCGAGAAGGCCGCAAAGCGCTTCGAGGAATGGTCGGAGAAACGCGCACCAGGCCACGTCGCGAAGATGCGGGCATGGATGGAGCAGGAACGCGCGCAGAAGAAATCAACAGCGAAAGCGTAAGAACAAACCGGCTGCGCGGGATTAACCGATTACGGTTCAGATGACGCCGGGGCACGATGAGCAACGTTAGCAGTTGTGTTATTATGCCCCGGCGTTTTTGACAACTCATCAATTTAGGCGCGTAGCTCAGGGGTAGAGCACTACCTTGACACGGTAGGGGTCTGCGGTTCAAATCCGCACGCGCCTACCATAACTTGTCTTTCCAACTGATCCTGTCATTCAACTCTTCCGATCGAAGCGCGATCTGAAAATAGCTCCAGCCAACAAGTTTTCTTGACTTCGCAAGTCCAGTCTATTATTAAGACTGTGCCAAATTCTCAGTTCTGTTAACGTGTCGCTGGAATGTCTCGAACTCGCATCCATCCTTGGGACGTCCGCAGCAAGCGAAAGTAACTGAGAGCCGGCTTCGTCTCATCACCCATATGCCGCGCTTTCCAATCTAACCTCTAACACTCTAACCCCCTGGAGGAAAATCATGGGACAAATCACTACCGTTCATGCATGGGCTAATAACGAGGTCGCCTACGTCGCCTGGGATGTTGACAAGAAAATCAAAGGCTGCCTCGGCTTCGATGTTACCCGTGTCTATCTTAACGATGATGGCTCGGTGGCTCAGAAGGCCGACGGCAGCGAAGACCGAATTAAGTGCGCAACCTGGGTGGCCTTCAAGGGTCAGAGCAATCCGAACTGGCTCCCTCAGGACACGAGTGTTTGGCCAGTTCAAAAAATGTCGTGGCGCGATCTAACTCTACGTAAGAAGCGCGACGGCGCGGAGCGACGGCCTGAAAACGTGCGCGTGCGCTACGAAATTCGACCTGTCGGAGATCTCAAGCCCGGTCTCGAAGCAGTGCCGTCAAATGGTTTGGAGTTTGCTTATGTGACCAGGCGCGATTCGGACGGCAAACCCGTTCTTGATGACAACGGCAAGCCGGTAAAGGAGAGAGTGAAAGCCTACACCGGCAAAGTTCGTCCGCTCGCATATTTGGCCCCTGCTGCGATCAGCAATGATATCTTTGTCACCACGCGGCGCGGCCCGTTTCGCTCAACTTTTACAAATGGGATTTTGGCGGCGCAGTGGTTGAGCAACGTGCTCAAAGAAGATGGCGTCATCGAGCCGGATGAGCTCATTAACAAGATTTCAAACCCCGATGATCCCCATCGCAAATACCTTGCTGGAGATGTGATTCCCCTCATCCACGAAATTTTCAAACGAAAAGGTCAGTTCTACGTCGGACTTTACGAGCTTGAGGATGAAGAGCTTGAAAATCTTCTGCTCGAAAATGCGGAGCGGATACACGTCATTCTTTCAAACACGGCTGCGGACGACAATAAAAAATGGGATGCACGCAACAAGAAGGCTCGGAAGCGACTCATGGATGCCGGGGTCGATATTCAGCACCGGATGTTCAATAACAGCATTCACATCGGCCATAACAAGTTTGTTGTGAACGTTCCGCCAAGTGGTGGCGCCCGTTCGGTATTTACAGGGAGTACTAACTGGACTTCCACGGGTATCGCAGGCCAAACCAATAACGGCTTGCTGATTGAAGACGACGACGTGGCAGGCGCCTTTTTGGCGTACTGGAAGCGCATGAAGAAGGACGCACTAAAAATGCCGAAGCCGTTCAGCAAGGCGATGGGAGACAATCAGCAGAGCGCAGAATTTCGTACAGCCAACATGAAATCGACTGAGGTCGAACTTGCAGATGGTGGCGGCACAATTTCCGTTTGGTTCTCGCCCAATACCCCCGAAAGAAAGAAGCCTACTTCAAAGAAAAAGAAAGCCCCAACCCCTCCCGATCTGACGGAAGTATATCGCTGCATGCGACTTGCAAAAGACGCTATCCTTTTCCTGGCCTTCTATCCGGGGCAACGCGGCGTGGACTGTCTGATTGGCGAAGCTATCGACATAGGAATGAAGGATCGTTCGCTGATAGTTTCGGGTGCGGTTTCGAGTCCTCAGGCGATGCCAAATTATAAGCCCAAGAAGAAGCAAGACGGTGAAGTAGTTGAAGAAGGAGACTCGCCTGCCACCTTCGATGATAAGAACATTTCGATCGTGAGAGCAGCACGCATCGACGATCGCAACATTCTGGGTGACTTTGGAGTTGAACAATTGACTGCAAAGGGAGCCGTCGGCGCGATTATTCACGACAAACTCATCGTGGTTGATCCTCGTTCGGACGACTGCGCGGTCATCCTGGGCAGTCATAACTTGGGATTCAAGGCGTCGTACTCAAATGACGAAAATTTCCTGATTGTCCGAGGAAATCGGGACCTCGCAGCCGCTTATGCAGTTCACATTATGGATGTTTACGACCACTATCGCTTTCGCGCCATAGAAACTGAACGTAAGCGTAAAGGAAAAAAGGGCTGGTCTGGCTTTTTGGAGACTGACGACGATTGGCAAGAAGGATACGTCGATCATAGCAAGGGAGCGGTGATGCGGTATTTCGCCCGCTAATCATCATCATCTCTCGTTGGAAGGTAGACACGCTGGTTTCATCAGGACGGCGCCTACCTATTTTGAATGCGATAAGGTGTTGTAACCCTTTGCAGTTTTGTCTCAAGGTCGCCAGCACCGCGATTGCCCGACATCGAAACAGTTGGGCCTAAGTGCCGATGTCTGCAGTTGGCGAAGCGGAAGTAATGAGTAAGCTTGAGAGGCCATTAGTAGCCGAGGATTGGCCCCCGACGCGATGTCCTCTTACTTGGCAGATGAGGCAAACGATCCAAAAACGATCCATTCTATCCGTGCGTCGGTGAGGTAGTTTTTAAGTAACGCCCAAACTCTCATTCGGACCTAATCGCTGCATCCAGATCTTTAACAATTTATACCTCTCCCCAGCGTTAGGTAAACGCGCAGATGCGTGATAAGGTACGCGGTGAACCGAGTTCAAGCTTACTCTCTTCTCAGCTCCTCTGGAATCACCCAGATCACCTGAAGTCCATAGCCAAACAACCTAAAGGAGCTACCTATGTTTACACGCCATGTCATAATGGAACTGAAGCCGAACGCCACCACCGAGTTTACCAACGTTGTTGAGAGCAAGATTTTGCCACTCCTGCGTAAACAGAAGGGATTCCGCGATGAAATGACTTTCGTCGCCCCAGACCGCTCGGAAGCTATTGCTATCAGCTTCTGGGACACCAAAGAGGAGGCAGATGCCTACAATGTCTCAGGATATCCAGAGGTATTGAAGACCCTCACGAGTCTGGTGGAG
>DASZDV010000295.1:0-1506 GCA_035941575.1 Pyrinomonadaceae bacterium | reverse complement strand
ATCAAGAACGGCTTTTCAATATCGCGCTCCGGCGTCGGAATGTAGCTGTCCACCGCATTCATCAACTCAACCACCGTCTTCTCCCATTCCGGATCGCCTTCCAGCGCCTTCAACGCACTGCCGCGCACCACCGGAATGTCGTCACCCGGAAACTCGTAAGCGCTCAACAACTCGCGCACTTCCAGTTCCACCAGTTCCAGCAACTCCGGATCGTCAACCGCGTCGGCCTTGTTCATAAACACGACCATCGCCGGCACGCCTACCTGCCGCGCCAGCAGAATGTGCTCGCGTGTCTGCGGCATCGGGCCGTCTGTGGCAGCGACAACCAGAATCGCGCCGTCCATCTGGGCCGCGCCCGTGATCATGTTCTTCACATAGTCGGCGTGACCGGGACAATCAACGTGCGCGTAGTGCCGGTTGGCAGTCTCATACTCCACGTGGGCAGTCGCGATCGTGATGCCGCGCGCCTTCTCTTCCGGCGCCTTGTCAATCTGATCAAAGGCCACGAACTGCACCTTCGGATTGTTTTTCGCCAACACCTTCGTGATCGCTGCCGTCAGCGTCGTCTTCCCGTGATCCACGTGCCCGATCGTCCCGATGTTTACGTGTGGCTTCGAACGGTCAAATTTTTCCTTCGACATCTCTTTGTTTCCCCGTGTGCGCAGCCAAGCTGCGTCTTGTGTTGAAAAGAAAAGGCACAGGCTCTGTGGGCCTGTGCCGCTCCTACTTCGCTACTCCCTGAACCCGTGCGATGACTTCCTCCGCGATGTTCTTCGGCGCCTGCTCGTAGCGCTCGAAATGCATCGTCGAAGTCGCGCGGCCCTGCGTGGCCGAGCGCAAGTCAGTGGTGTAACCAAACATTTCCGACAGCGGCACGAACGCTGTGATCACCTGTGCGCCGCCGACGCGCGGTTCCATGCTTTCAATGCGACCGCGACGTGAATTCAGATCGCCATTGACTGCGCCGGTGTAATCGTTCGGCGTCACAACCTCGACGCGCATGATCGGCTCCAGCAACACTGGACCGGCCTTCTTCACCGCATCCTGGAAAGCCAACGAGCCGGCAATGTGAAACGATCGTTCATCCGAGTCGACCTCGTGATAACTACCGAACACGAGACGAACCTTTATATCGACCATTTCATATCCGGCGAGAAAACCACGCTCCATTGCATCGCGGATTCCCTGTTCGACAGGCTTGATGTATTCCTTCGGAATCGCACCACCCGTGATCTCGTTGACGAACACAAACCCTTCGCCGGGCGCGGGCTCGATCCCGATTTCGACGTGTCCATACTGACCGCGACCGCCAGTCTGTTTCTTATAGACTTCCTTACCTGGAGCCGGTCTTGTGATCGTTTCGCGGTACGCGACCTGCGGCTTACCAACGTTCGCTTCAACGCCGAACTCTCGCTTCATGCGATCGACAATGATCTCGAGGTGAAGCTCACCCATTCCAGCGATGATCGTCTGACCTGTCTCGTGGTCGGTGGAAACCTGGACTGA
>DASZDV010000294.1:0-4134 GCA_035941575.1 Pyrinomonadaceae bacterium | reverse complement strand
GCTGCGACCGCAGATACTTGACAACGCGGCTGTCATGGCCAGACAACCGCTTCAACTCCGGCACGAAATGCGGGTTCGGCAAGTGCCGCACGTCAAACAATAACTCCAGATCGCCTGGGTTGCCATACTTGTGACCAAAGCTCATCACCTCCACACGCATCGGCGCGCCCTGCCGGTCGGGACTAAAACGTGCCAACAAAAAACTTCGCAGCGTATGGACCGTGTGATCCGACGTGTCGATGATCTGGTCGGCGTGGGCGCGAATACTCGCCATCGCCTGGCGCTCGGCGTCGATCGCAGCGAGAAGGCGTTGGCCTTTCTCAGCCGGATGCGGCCGGCGTGTTTCGCTGAACCGGTACTGAAGGACGTCGTCAGAGGCTTCGAAGAAGAGGACGGTGACGTTCAAACCCGAAGCTCTCAAGGCCTCGAGTTGCTTTTCAAAGTCGGCGAGAAACTCACCCTCACGAATGTCAATGACGAGGGCAGCGCGCCTGATTCCCTTCTCGTCATCGTCTGTCGTAACAAGCCGGCCGAAGGTCGGCAACATCGTAACCGGCAAGTTGTCTACGCAAAAGTATCCAAGATCCTGAAAAGCGTTCGTGGCAGACGACATACCTGAACCGCTCAAGCCGGTAATGATTACGATATCCGGGACGCTGTGCTGGGCCATCGGAAAACCAGTTTAGCCACAAAAAGGCACAAAAGACACCAAGAGATTTTTTTGCTCTCGGTCTTCTGTGCCGCTTGTTTTATGCCTCTTACGCCTCTTGTGTTCTCTTTTGTGCCTTTTGTGTTTTCAAGGCTCGATCAACCCGTAATTACCGTCCTTTCGTCTGTAGATGACACCCAGTCGCTGCGTATCGGCATCGCGAAAAACAAGAAACTGATCCTGTTCGGCCGTAAGTCGCAACGACGCCTCTTCAGCCGTCATCGGTTTCACTGCGTAACGTCGCGCCGGAATGATCCGCGGCGGGCGAGGAGTGGCTTCGATGTCGCCGTCCGGCGGAGGCGCAACTCGGGCGGCCGATTTCCCGCCCTGCTTGCGATCGATAATCTTCTTCTTGAGCTTGACTGCCTGTTTCTCAATCTTCGCCATCGCCCGCGTTAACGCCATGTACATGTCGGCGTTTGTGTCTTTCGCGGTCAACGTATGATCTCGCCAACTAACGATGATCTCTCCGATCTGGCGATTCTTCTCCACGTCAATGATTACGTGAGTATTCAAAGTTGAATCGCCGTTGAAAATGTGGTCCAGCTTTTTGAAGTGCTCTTCAACGTGCCGCCGAATGGCCGGCGACACTTCAACATGACGCCCCGTGTATTCAAACTTCATCAGCTACCTCCTCGGACTGGTGAAAACAAAGAGATCAATGCCCCGGCCAGGCTGCTCGTGATGTGGCGAAGGGAGCCCGGCTCGACGCAACAATAGTTATGACTAAAACTTGATTAAGCGCGTCGTCTGAGGGGTTAAACGACGGCGCGACGTTCGCGCGACCCGGGGATCTGCATTTGATCGCGATACTTTGCGACAGTGCGGCGCGATAATTTTATTCCGTCCTTCGCCAGGATCTTCACGACCTGATCGTCGGTTATGGGATTATGCGAATCTTCCTCTTCAATAAGTTTCTTAATCTGTAACTTAATAATGCGCGTCGAAATTTCCTCGCCGTCTTCGTTCAACATGCCTTCGGTGAAGAAGCGGCGCAATTCGATCACGCCCTGCGGCGTGTGCGCATACTTGCGGTTCACAACGCGCGATACCGTTGAGAGGTGCATGCCGATATCTTCGGCAATGTCTTTCAACATCATCGGCTTGATGTGCTGCACGCCGTGGTCGAGAAAATCTCTTTGCCGGTGCACGATCGACTCGACGACTTTGTAAATCGTCTGTCGCCGGTGCTCGATGTTGCGCAGCAGGTCCACTGCCGAACGCATCTTCTCGCGAATAAAACTCTTCGTCTCGTTGCTCACGCCCTGGCTGAGCATCTGCTGGTACTGCGCACTGACACGCAATCGCGGACTGCCGTCGTCGGCAAAATAGATCACGTATTCGTCGTCGGTCTCGTCGAGCTTCTCGATGTAGATCTCAGGGCTGATCAAAATCGGTTCCTCAGACGAGTAACGCCGGCCGGGATACGGATCGAGCGTACGGATGAACTGCAACTCTTCCAACAACGTCTCAACGTCGATACCAATCTGTTTCGACAAGTGCGGCAGACGATGTTGTTGCAGGTCCGCAAAGTGATCGCTGATTAAGCGCGTAGCCAGGCGTTCACTCTCACCGAGAACTTCAAGCTGCACAAGCAGACATTCTTTTACGTCGCGCGCGCCGCAACCTACGGGGTCCAGCCGCATCACTGCGTGACGCGCTTTTTCCATGACCTCTTCCGAACATTTCTGCATCGAGGCCATCTCTTCGTTCGTCGCATTCAGACGACCGTCGGCGTCGAGATTGCCGATTACGCCAAGGGCGGCATTAACAACTTCCGGCTCGAGCGAACTCATGTGCGCTTGCCATTCAAGATGTTCTGCGAGTGAAGGAGGACGGGTTAGAAATTGTTCGAAAGTCGGCGCATCTTCCTTGTACTCGATCTCCTGTGTCTTGTAACCGGGATCGAGATAGTCTTGAAACTCACGTCCGAAATCGATCTCTTCAAACGCGTCGCGTTGCGGTTCTTCGCCGAGCCCCTCTTCGCCTGCGGCCTCTTCGGCGTGTTCACCAACGGCAACAGCCTCGCCCATCTCAGCTTCGGCGGTTTGAAGCAGATTGGCGGCGACTTCAGGATCGCCTGAGCCATTAGCCGAAACAGGCGCCGGCTCGCCATCACCACTGGCCTCCTCAAACGTGTTGGCCGAATCCGCATTGGCCAAATGGTCGAGGACCTTCTCAGCAAATTCCCGCACCTCTTCCTGCGTCGGCACCTCTTCGAGCACCGGGTTCTCGAGCAACTGCTGCTGAATGAGATCGCTTAACTCCAGCGACGTCATTTGCAACATCTCGATCCGCTGGCGCAGCTGCGGCGTCAGTACGAGGCGTTGGGAAAGACTGGTGGTTAACTTGAGCGACATTGGTGTTTACGAGTGGAGATTATAACCGATTAGTGTCATCTGTGGCAGATGTCTGCCACAAGGCGGCATAAACGCTGCAAAGTTTACACGAAGATCTAAACAGTCTCTTACATGCGGAATTTTTCACCCAGATAAAGTCTGCGTACCTCGGGATCTTCGGTCAAATCTTGCGGCTGGCCCGATCTGAAAATCCGGCCCTCGGCCATGATGTAAGCCCGGTCCGTAACGCCGAGGGTCTCTCTCACATTATGATCGGTGATTAGGATTCCGATACCGCGATCGCGCAGATAGAGTATTACATTTTGAATGTCATCGACCGCCTTCGGGTCGATGCCCGCGAAGGGCTCGTCTAACAGAATATACTGCGGTTCGGTCGCGAGTGCGCGAGCAATTTCTGTCCGCCGCCGTTCGCCGCCCGATAAGGCGTCGCCGCGCGTGTTGCGCACGTGGCCGATTCCAAACTCCTCCAGCAGCTCTTCCAAACGTTTCAATTGCTCTCGCCGCCGCAGGCCCACGGTCTCCAGCACGGCCAGAATATTTTGCGCTGCCGTCATCTTGCGAAACACCGACGGCTCCTGCGGCAGGTAACCAATACCGAGCCGGGCGCGAAGATACATCGGCAGTTTCGTGAGGTCCCGATCCGCCAACAACACGTTTCCCGAATCAGGCCGTTCGAGACCCACAATCATGTAAAAAGTCGTGGTCTTGCCTGCTCCGTTTGCTCCCAACAGACCCACCACTTCTCCCCTCTGCACCTGCAGACTTACGTCGTCGACTACGCGTCGCTTGCCGTAGTGCTTGACTAGATTGAGGGTGCGGAGTGCGGTCGTTGGCTCAACTTTTTCAGTTGAGCTTGTTGCGGGAGCTGATCTTGTTCCTGGGACCGCGGGCGTCTCGCCCGCACTGTCTCGAGGACGGTCTTTTGTGACGGCCTGCAAGCGAGACGCCTGCGGTCCCAGGTTTAGTCCCAGGTTAGCCGGGGGGTTCTTCACGGTTTTCTGATCTTGTGCGTAGATCGCACGCGGCCAGGCGAGAGTGGTCCACGCGTGTCGTCGGCGGTGACTT
>DASZDV010000293.1:0-1698 GCA_035941575.1 Pyrinomonadaceae bacterium | reverse complement strand
GCAATATGTCGAGCCACAGTTCTCCTGGAAGTATGCGCTGGCGCCTTCACCGATTGGGTTCGTAAACGGCAACGCGCTCGGCACCGAGTACGCCGGCAATCTTTTTGTCGGTGCGTCGCGGACGACGCTCTTCGGCGGGTTTCTGTTTCGCTTCAAACTTTCAAATGATCGTTCGTCGCTCGCGTTTAGTGACTCGCGACTGCAAGACAGAGTGGCCGACAACCTGGACAAGTTTGACGTGACCGAGAGTGAAAGCATTTTGATCGGCAAGAACTTCGGTGTCACCACCGACATTCAGACCGGCCCCGACGGCAACTTGTACGTGGTGTCGCTTTCAAACGGCACGGTCTATCAAATTACCGGAAAGCAACCGACGCTTTATGTGGCAACGTTGAACGGCGCGCAGGAAACCCCTCCGAATAACTCCACCGGCACGGGAACCGCGACACTGCTAGTCAGTCCCGATGAAAAAGAAGCGCGGGTCGCGGTGAACTTTTCCGGTCTGTCGAGCGCGCAAACCGGTGCACACATTCACGGGCCCGGCGCCGCTGGTGTCGCCGCACCGATCTTGTTTCATCTTCCGAATGGCAACTTCAACGATGTCGTGATTTCGTTGTCCGCGACAGATGTGCAGAACCTGAAGAATGGTTTGCTCTACATCAACCTTCATACGAGTAACTTTCCGAACGGTGAGATTCGCGGGCAGTTTGGAGCACCGGCGTCGGCAAGCAGCTTCCAATTCAACTCTACAAGCTTCAACGTTTCCGAAAAGACGGCGAACGCCACAATCACGGTCACCCGCATCGGCAGTACGGCGGGAACTGCGACGGTGAACTATTCCGCCGGCAATGGCACAGCGACAAGTCCTTCGGATTACAATGCGTCAAACGGAACGATCAGCTTTGCGGCAGGCGAGACGGTCAAAACATTTTCGATTTCGATTAACGACGATTTGTTTGTCGAAGGCAGCGAAACAATCACGGTCGCGCTGACTTCTCCCAGCTCCGGCGCGTTCTTAGGCAGTCCAAACACGGCAACGCTGACCATTATCGACGATGACATCGTAAACACGGGGTCGCCTGTGCTGCGACTGGATTCCAGCGGCCCCGACGCGAATCAAGCCGCAGCGCTGGACTCGCTTTTGCTTCTCAGAGATCCATTCCCAAGGCAAAGCATCGCAACTTGGTTGAACTTAGGATCAGACACGAACACGCGCGTCCTCGTTTTCGCGACGAACATCACTTTCAACGTCGGCGAAACGGCTTCGGCCGTGACTGTGAATCTCGTCGATGCCGGCAACAATTCCTATAATCTTGCCGCCGAGGATGTGCGCGTCGTTCCCAACTCTGACTTAGCCCAGATCAAATTCAGACTTCCTGACACAGTGGCCGCCGGGCTTTCCACGGTAAAAGTTAGTAAGGGAAGCGGACCTTTCAGCAACACCGGCACCTTCCGAATTGCGCCTTGAAACCGCTTAAGCGCCGCTAACGTCACGTCAGACTGAGAACTGCAAAAGTCCTTGCGAAACGGCAAGGCTTCCTTTATTCTTCACGCCTCCCCGACCGCTTCTGACCGAAATCTCGTTTGTGACGGCGTGCGATTGTCGTTGAATTTTCACGCGCCAGATAGGCAGCCGGTAACGTGTTATCCCCCATTCCTAGCCCGCGTCGCAGCGATCTCTGTGTACGCTCAAACGAC
>DASZDV010000292.1:0-15472 GCA_035941575.1 Pyrinomonadaceae bacterium | reverse complement strand
AACTGTGTCCTCTTTTCCGTTCTGTCGCTACCACCTAACGTTGACGAACCCGCCACGAGAGTGCCTGAAATCGATGGATCGTTGAGCGTGATCAAGACGACGGGCTTGTCACCGCCGACCGCTTCAAAAGAGGGTGCAAGACGGGAGTACTGAAGGCGGAGTTGATTGACGACCTTGGGTGAGAAAACGAAATTGTCCGAATAAGAGAATGCATCAGAGTCCCTCGTTCGAGCCTGAAGCGCATCTGCCAAACGATTCCCGCCACCGAACTGTCGCAGATTTACAAGACGACCTCCGTGATAGACGGCTGACGCGTTGTGCATGTCGCTGAATTGATGGTCCACCCGTGCGGTAAGACTTGTGTTTCTGAGCGGTGTGCTTAGACGTGAAATGAACGGCGCGACTTCAGCAGCGAGCACCGGCGCGTTTACTTCTTCCACGCGGCGTTGGGCAGGATGAGTCGGGCTGGGCAAGAGATAAACACGCGTTTGTTCGAACGGAACTAGTGTGTCTATCAGCGTGCTGTCCAGTGTTTTGTCGAGTTCGTATGAAACCAAGAACGTTGTGTTCTTCTGCTTGCGAATTGGAACTGGTCCACTGAACGTAAAGCCGGCAACGTGTTCCTGTAGCGGAAGTCTCGCGACCCCGAGCAAATTGTTTCTAAATGTGTTGGCGTTCAATGCCTCGTCTCTGAAAAAGTAGAACGCACTTCCGCGAAACTCGTGCGAGCCGCTGCGCGTCCGCAGGTTCACGCGGCCACCGGACGCGCGACCATACTCGGCGGAGAACTGGTTCGTAATCACCTGCACTTCGGCAATCGCATCGAGAGGTGGCTGGAACCGTTCGCGTGCAGCGCGGTCGTCGTTGTTGTCGAGACCATCGATCGTGAGGTTATTGGAATAAGCAGGCGCGCCGGCTAGCGAGAAGACGCCCGCTTCTTCCGGCGTGTTGGCTGGATTGCTGTTGCGGTCTTCTGCCAGGTCGCGCGTCGAGAGGGGCTCCTCTGTGACGCCGGGAAGTGTGAAGACAAGATCCAGCGCTGAGCGACTTGCGAGTGGTAACAGTTTTGTTTCGTTCGCAGTGAGGGTCGCGCCAACTACAGTTCGCTTCGTGTCTACGATTGGTGGCTCAGCCGTGTTAATGACGACGGGTTCGATTACTAAATCCGCCGGAAGCAGTGTCACATCGAATTGCAAACTCTGTCCGGACACTGTGGCGATGTTCGCGATCTCGTGTGTAGCGAAGCCGGCGAATGATACGCGGATCGCGTAGTTGCCGGGCTCAAGTTGGATCAAGCGATAGCGGCCTTCAGCGTCGGTCACCGTTGTGCGCGTCAGTCGCGTCTTGGTAAGCGTTGCTTGAACGTTAGCGCCGGGAATCACTGAACCGTTCTGGTCCATGACACGGCCAGTGATGCTGACGGTGTCCAGGTCTTGTGCGTTTGTGATTTGAAGGTTGAAAGTGAATAGAAAGAGAGTGAGAAATGTGAGACGTGAGGTCATTTTGTAAACTCCTGCTGCTTAAGTGTGAGGAAAAGCGCGCAGGAATCTACCACGTTGTTTTGCCACAGATCAACGCAGATCTTTTATCCGTGTTATCCGTGTGAACGGCGTCTTAATGCTGCGACACGCAAAGGCACGAGCGCGTCAGAATCTTCAGGCACGTTCTCGAAGTTCGTCAGCTCCTCGGCATGTGTTTGCAGGTACTTGAAGAACCGTTCAAACTCCGCCTGCATTGCATCCATCTTCTCGCGCATGTTGAGAATGATCTCGACGCCCGCAAGATTCACGCCCAGATCGCGCGTCAAAGAAAGAATCAGTTCCAACCGTTCAAGATCGGGATCGGTGTACAGGCGAGTGTTGCCTTCAGAGCGCGAAGGCTTCAGTAATCCTTCACGCTCGTAAAGCCGCAGCGTTTGCGGATGTATGCCGTACTGCTCCGCCACCGCGCTGATCGTGTAGGTTTTTGGTTTGCGAGTCATACCATTTTCGATTGATGATTGCTGATTGCCAATTGCAAAGCTAAGGTCGGGCTCTCAAATCGGCAATTGGAAATCGACAATCGTAAATTACTCGAGTCCCATCTCGACTCGCGGATTCGTTGAATTCAGTTTCGAATACTCTCGCAACAATTCTTTCGTCTCTTCCGAAATCACTTTCGGTAACATCACTTGCACTTCGACAAACTGATGGCCCTTCGCGCCGGGATTCCTCAGCGACGGCGCGCCACGATCGCGTAAGCGAAACTTCTGTCCCGACTGCGTGCCGGGCGGGATTCGCAGCTGCGACTTGCCTTCAACCGTCGGCACTTCAATCTTCGCACCCAACGCTGCTTCGGGCACGGTGATTGGCACAGTGACATAAATGTTGTCGCCCTTGCGCGTGAAATACTTGTGCGGCCCAACGTTTGTGATGATGTGCAGGTCTCCCGCCGGTGCACCCAACCGGCCACCGTGACCTTTGCCGGGAATGCGCACGCGCGAACCGGTCTCCACACCGGCCGGAATCCGAACTTTGACTGTTTCAGTTTTCGGCGTCACGCCCTTGCCGTTGCAAAGCGAACAAGGCGCACGCCTGCGGCCCGTGCCGCCGCAATCAGGACACTCCTGCGCAAATCGAAGCCGCCCCCCGGCCCTTTGCACCTGGCCCGTGCCTTTGCACGTCGAGCAAACTACAACTGGACCACCAATATCACCGGCGCCATTGCAACGCGAACACTGCTCAGAACGGTTGACGGTGAGGTTCGTCGTGAGTCCCTTGATTGCTTCCTCAAACGTGAGACTGAGCGGCGCCTCGATATCCGCTCCTCGTTGCGGCTGCGGGCGCGGCGGTTCTTTTTCGCGAGTTGCACCGCCACCAAACAGGTCGGCAAAGATGTCGCGAAAACTACTGCCTCCGCCACCGCTGCTGGTCGAACTACCACCCCAATCAAATCCGGTGAAGTCAAAACCGGGACTGGTTCGTCCCGAAGATGGACCAGCACCTCGCGCGGCCGCATCAGCCAGGTTTTCAGAGTACTGTCCGAAACGATCGTAAACCGATCTTTTCTTCGGATCTGAAAGCACGTCGTGCGCTTCAGACATCATCTTGAAACGCTCCTCCGCGGCTTTGTCGCCGGGGTTCACGTCCGGATGATACTTCCGGGCCAAGCGCCGGTAAGCCTTCTTGATCTCTTCCGGCTTCGCGTCGCGCTTGAGACCGAGTATTTCGTAGTAGTCCTGCTTTGCCATTAGCCCACTGACGATTGTCGATTTCCGATTGCCCATTTTAAGAAAAGGCGGAGCGACAACTTCTTCTCCGCCTCTTCAATTGGCGATTGGCAATCGTAGATCGGCAATGCCTTTACTTGTTTTCGTCTACGTCCACGTACTCGGCATCGATGACGTTATCCTCGCCCGTTCCGGAAGACGATGCGCCAGCCGCCGAAGCCTGGCCCGTGCCGCCCGTTTCAGCTCCGCCTTGCGGCGCTTGTTGGTAAAGCGCTTCTGCCAACTTGTGCGAAGCGGTTTGCAATTGACTGAACGCATTGTTGAGTCGATCAACGCCGCCTTCCGCCAGCGCCTTCTTCGCGTCCTCTATGGCCGATTCAACTTCGGAAGCGACTGCTCCGACTTTCTCGCGATTGTCGGCAAGCGTCTTCTCCATCTGGTAGACGAGTCCGTCGAGCCGGTTGCGCGCTTCGATCTCTTCGCGCTTGCGAATGTCGTCGGCCGAATGCGACTCGGCGTCTCTCATCATCTTGTCGATCTCTTCCTTCGACAATCCCGACGAAGCAGTAATCGTAATCTTCTGCTCGCGGCCCGTGCCCATGTCTTTTGCTGACACGTTCACAATGCCGTTGGCGTCGATGTCGAAAGTAACTTCCACTTGCGGCATACCGCGTGGCGCCGGTGGAATACCGACCAGATGAAACTTGCCCAGCGTACGATTGTCGCCGGCCATCGGCCGCTCACCCTGCAGCACGTGAACTTCAACTGACGTCTGGTTGTCAGAAGCAGTCGAGAAGATCTCAGACTTCCGCGTGGGAATAGTCGTGTTTCTCTCGATCAACTTCGTAAACACTCCACCAAGGGTCTCGATGCCGAGGCTCAGCGGTGTAACGTCGAGCAACAGGATGTCTGTCTTTTCACCCGACAGCACGCCTGCCTGCACTGCCGCGCCAACCGCGACAACCTCGTCCGGGTTCACGCTCTTGTTTGGCTCTTTGCCAAACATCTCTTTCACGATCTCCTGGACCTTCGGTATGCGCGTCGAACCACCAACCAGGACCACCTCGTCGATCTTCTTCGCATCCAGACCCGCATCGTTCAACGCCTTTTCAACAGGCCCACGAAGCCGCGACAGAATCGAGTCAACCAACTGCTCGAACCGCGAGCGCGTCAGTTTCATCGCCAGGTGTTTTGGGCCAGACTGATCCGCCGTCACGAACGGCAGATTGATCTCCGTCTCCATCGTGCTCGAGAGTTCGATCTTTGCCTTCTCCGCAGCTTCCTTCAAACGCTGCAATGCCATCTTGTCGTTTGAAAGATCGATGCCCTGATCCTTCTTGAACTCGTCGATGATCCACTCGATGAGACGCTCGTCGATGTCGTCGCCGCCGAGGTGTGTATCGCCGTTGGTCGACTTCACTTCGACGACGCCTTCGCCGACTTCGAGAATGGAAATATCGAAGGTACCGCCACCGAAGTCGAACACAGCGATCGTCTCGTCTTTCTTTTTGTCGAGACCATAGGCCAACGCCGCAGCAGTTGGCTCGTTGACGATACGCATGACTTCGAGACCGGCGATCTTGCCGGCATCTTTCGTGGCCTGACGTTGCGAGTCGTTGAAGTAAGCCGGCACCGTGATCACAGCTTTGTCGACTTTCTGACCGAGATAGTCTTCAGCCGACTGTTTCATCTTTTGCAGGATGATTGCCGAGATCTCCGGTGGGCTCCACTCCTTGCCCCCCGCGACGACTCGCACGTCGCCATTGCCCGCGCCCTGAACCTTGTATGGGACCTGTTTGATCTCTTCAGTAACTTCGTTGTACCGGCGTCCCATGAACCGTTTAATCGAGTAAACGGTATTTTCCGGGTTCGTTACCGCCTGACGCTTGGCCACCTGGCCAACAAGGCGGCTGCCGTCCTTTGTGAAGGCGACGACCGACGGTGTGGTGCGGCCGCCTTCGGAATTAGTAATCACGGTGGGTTCGCCACCCTCCATCACCGCAACCACGGAGTTGGTTGTGCCAAGGTCAATTCCAATAATCTTGCTCATCTTCTTTTCGTCTCCCAAAGCCCTACTGGCTAAACATTCGGACACTATTCAGCTTTCGTATATCGAGGCGCCTGAGGAGGCCTTTCGAAAGGAATCGACCACTCACGCCGCAGCACTCGAGTTGAACGCCTCGACAATATAATACTTGAGTGCATCATTGTCAACTTTAATTGAGTGGGTGACCTTCTGAACGGCGGTCCTCGTTAACGAGTTTGGAGACGTAAAAGACGTAGTGGGCGCCGGAAAGCACGGCGAACGCGAAAACTGTGGTGTAGATGGTGGGCAGGTAGTAGCCGGTGCCGTACGGAACGCTGGCCGCAAAGATTATGGCCGCAATCGCTACGATTTGCACCGTGGTGTTGACCTTGCCGAGCATTGACGGTCGAAAACCGCGAAAACCGGTGACGATGTTGATCGCGGCGGCGCCGACGAGGATGAAAACGTCGCGGCTGATGACCGCCACCGTCACCCAGAACGGGACGGGCAGATGCGACGGCAACGGTTGCGGGAAAACGCTCCGCATCGACAGAACGACGAAAGACGTTACCAGCATGAGCTTGTCGGCAATCGGGTCCAGAATCGTTCCGAGTTGTGATCTTTGGTCAAAACGACGAGCCAACAGGCCGTCTAAGCCGTCGGTGATACCGGCGAGAACGAAAACCGCGAGGGCGAGAATGAACTTCTGGTAGAAGAGGAGTGAGACGAAGACCGGGATCAAAACCATCCGGAACACAGTCAGGAGGTTCGGGACGGTAACAATCCGAGATGACACGATCAGTTAGTTACTTCTCAATTCGAGCAAAGAGATTTCGGGAGGGCATCCGTATCGAATCGGTAAAACGACAGTGCCGAGACCGCGGTTAACGTAAATCTGGGTGTTTCCCTGGCGCCAAAGGCCCTTCAATAAACGTTTGCGCGGGCGAGTCGTACTGCGCTCACCACGAATCGCGACTTGTCCGCCGTGCGTGTGGCCGCTCAGAACCAGATCGACTGAGGAGCGCACAGCGCGTCGCAAAACGATGGGGTTGTGGGCAAGTAGGAGCTTCATCTCGTCCTTGCGAGCGCCCGCCAGCGCCAGCGTAATGTCCTCCAAACCAACCATCGAATCGTCCACGCCTGCGAGCCAGAAGGCCCCGCCGTTTTGCTCGAAGCGCATGCCTTCGTTTATCAGTACCGTAATTCCTTCCGCGCGGAAAAGATCCGTAATCAGCGCAGCGTCCGTCCAGTGGTCGTGATTGCCGAGCACCGCGTAAACGCCGTAACGCGCCTTCAACTTGCCCAGCATTTCGGCGCAGGGGGCTGCATAATGTCGTTCTTTCGAGATGTAATCGCCGGTTAGCGCGATGATGTCCGGCTGTAATCGATTGGCCGTTTCGACGGCGCGCTCGATTTGTGCTGGGTCTGAGAACGGACCGTGATGAACGTCCGAAAGCTGTACGATACGAAACCCGTCAAAAGCCTTTGGTAGCCGGTTGAGCTGGATGCGCTTATGCTCGATTGTGAGCATGTACGGCTCACTGAGCGCGGCGCGAGCGACGTGCGTCAGGCTCAAAGCCAAGGAACGCAACGGAGTGTCAGGTCTGTTAGAACCGCCGTAAGGCGCGACACGTCCTCGTTGGTTCCGTCTTATGGGAGTCGCCATATTGTGTCTTGAGGTTATTCCGACGCCAGCCTGCCGGGGAAGCGTCTTTTTGGTGGGGCGCATTATAGAGACCTGACTCCCAGTATGCAACTTGAAGGGTGAAATACATTTTCCGTGCCGCAGCGTGGGTTAGGAGCCCGTTAGGGCGGCCAATGCCATAATGCGGAATCTCGACGCCAATGGAAGCAAACGTAGCCCAGCACCTGGATCCAACCGTCCTGATTGGCGTGGCGGTTATGCTCGTTGTGGCGAAGTTCGGCGGCGAGATCTTTGAGCGCCTCAAACAGCCGGCGGTTCTCGGCGAGCTGTTCGCCGGAATACTGCTCGGCAATCTCGTAATCTTCGGCTTCACAGGCGCCGAAATGCTCAAGACGAACGAGACGATTGCCGCACTCGCAGAGCTCGGCGTGATCATTCTTCTTTTTGAAGTCGGGCTGGAGTCCGATTTGAAGGAGATGATGGAAGTTGGTTGGTCGTCTTTGCTGGTCGCGGTGATGGGTGTGTTAGCGCCGTTCTTTCTTGGCTGGGCGGTGTCTGCCCTTTTCATACCTAATGAACCACAACTCGTTCACGTCTTCATCGGCGCGACACTCTGCGCGACGAGTGTCGGCATCACTGCGCGCGTCTTTAAGGATCTTGGAAAGCTGAACACCCGCGAGGCGCGAATCATTCTCGGCGCTGCGGTAATAGACGATGTGCTCGGTCTGCTTATTCTGGCAATCGTTGCGGGCGCCATTCGGGCCTCGGCGACTGGTAGCGCTCTCTCGATGTTCGATGTCGGAATGATCGCTGTGAAGTCGGTGCTGTTTCTGGTTGGGTCGATTGTGATTGGTCACTTTCTCATGCCGCGATTGCTACGGGGCGCGGGACGATTCGAGAGTCGAGGAGTCTTGCTCACGCTGGCCATCTCGTTCTGCCTGTTTCTCGCGTGGGCGGCGGCGAAAGTCGAACTCGCACCAATCGTGGGCGCTTTTGCGGCCGGCCTGATTCTTGACGAAGTTCACTACCGCCCGCGTGGCGGCCGCAGCGAACGAGATCTAAACGATCTTTTACAGCCCGTCAGCACAGTGCTGGTCCCGATCTTTTTTGTCCTGATGGGATTGAAGGTTGACCTGCGGCTCTTCACTCGCGGCGACATTTTGGGATTCGCCGCAATGCTGACAATTGCGGCGATAGTCGGTAAACAGGTCTGTGGTCTCGCGGTGTTGGAGCGAGGTGTCAATCGTCTAGCCGTTGGCTTAGGAATGATCCCGCGTGGTGAGGTGGGTCTGATATTTGCCGGCATCGGAGCGACGTTGATGTTACCCACAGCGACAGGAGCGAATGTACCGGTCGTAAACGGGGCGACTTTCGGCGCTGTCGTGATCATGGTTATCATTACAACGCTGGTAACGCCCCCGAGTTTGAAGTGGTCATTGGGTCGCAAGCGGCGCACGAAAAAGGGAGGTTAAGGTGGGAACTAAGAAGGATCAGCACAAGGTTGGCACGCCCAAGAAACCTCGCGGACAGCAAACCGGCTTCGCCGGTAATCGCGATCAAAACCGAAAAGAGATAGACGAGACGCCGGCATTGCGTGGCAGCCGGAAGAAGACGAACAAGATGTTCGGCGACGCCTCGCGGCAACACACTGGAAGTTCGGTCACGCCGAGTACGAATCGTCCTTCAACGCCGGGGATGAGGAAGTAGAGCGGTTTAGTTTCTTGACTTAATGAGCCACGCGTTCTTGTCCAAGTGAACGACCGGGCACGCAGGCGCGACTCTTTCATCGACTACGACAAATCCGCGTGGCAATGGAAAGCCTTTGCAAACGACCTCACTCTGTCCAGGCAAACGAATCTGCCAGGCATTTGCGGTGATCGCCGGATCGTTGCTGTTCGCACACACGGACGTTCGCGTTTCGCCTGTCACGACATAACCGGCGGGCAAGGGCGCACCTGCAACCTCACGACCATTGAGACTAACAAAGCCCTTGCACAGAGTCTCAGTTGGACCAGGCTTCTTAATGAACCACGCATTGGTTTGATCGTTTGCTCGTCGGCTGGCCGGACAATGTGAGATGAATCCTTCTTTCACGACTGCGAAGTCGCTCGGCGCGTCTGGTCCCTTACAAATCCAACGTCCTTCAGTTTCCAAAACCTCCACCGGCCGCGTGACTGGAACAGAGCCGCTCGAGTCAAGTATGCCAAACACAATCACACCCTGCTTCTTTGCCGCTCGCAGCGTTGCGCCTGACCGATCCACCACGTAACCACTACGCGCGCGGACAACCAACTGCGGGCGATTCACACGCACTTCTACGTTGCGTACCTCGCCCGGTTTACCTTGCGCTCGCGGGTAATAGCCGATGCTGTATTCGTTATGAAGTTCGTCAACAATACTCGCAATTGCACGATCGAGATCGCTGATGTTCAGTGCGGGATAAACTCCGGTTCCGGAAATATCCGCGAGCTGGTGAAGAAAAACATCGGCGCGACGATAGTCCTGTTCGCTAAAACCACTCCCTTCAGGCGGCTTGAACGTCGTCGAACGTGAACGCGCCTTCATGTGGTCGTACGTGCTGAACTGGACCGGGTAGATCAGTGTTTCGCTTCGCGCTGCTTGTTGCAGTGCACTCGGAAACGTCACTCTGCGGCTATCGTTATCAACACCATCGGTGAACAGAACCAGTGCGGTTCGACCTTCAACTCGCGCGAGTCGATCGGCAAGGGCGAAGTGGATTGCGTCGTAGACGCGCGAATTGCCTCCGGGCCGCGCACCGGCAATCGCCTTGCGAAGTGTTTCGCGGTCGCTTGTGGCTTCGGCCAGCACTGAGACATCGCTGGAAAACGAGATGACGAGCGCGCGATCCGCCGGGCGCATCTTGTCCACCAACGCAATGGCCGCGTCTTGAATGTCTTGCAGATCGAAAAGTGCGGAACGGCTGGTGTCGATGAGGATCGCGACCGTGAATGGATTGTCTACGGGAGCGAAGTAAGCGATCTCCTGCTTGACGCCGTTTTCAAAGACTTCAAAATCCTCGCGGCTGAGATTCGGAACAAACTTGCCGTCACGACCAATCACTAGCACGGGTGAATTGACCAGCGTGGTCTTCACCCGAATCACATCGTCAGGATCAACTTCCTGTGCAGCCGCTACCGAGACAAGAAACAGTACGAATAAAACTACAACTGCCTTGCGAAACATTTAGTGCGCCCCGGCTGTCGCCTTCCTGATCTTCTCCACCAGTGCGCGCGTCTCCGCGGCGAATGGTCCGTTGGGTTCGAGGCGGAGGTATTCGTCAAATTCAGTCAATGCATCAGCGACGCGAGTGACGCGGAGTAACAAGTTACCTTTCAACAAATGCGCTCCGGCCAAATTAGGATTCAGACTCAACGCGCGCTTGATCTCCTCATACGACTTTTCCAACGCCGGCCTCGCTTGCGCAAGATCTTTGATCGCGCGCGCTCTTTCCCAGTATACGCGCGCCAGATTGAAGTGACCCAAATCAGAATGATCTTCGATCGCGAGTCCCTGCATCAAAACTTTTTCTGCTTCCGCGAGTTTGTTTTGCCGTAAATAGATCTCACCAAGCGCAAACAACGCATTGAACGCACGCGGTTCAGCTTCGACCGTCGCTAACAATTCGCGCTCAGCCTTCTCCCAATCTGCGAGATCCATGTATGCGGTGCCGAGTTTCAAACGCGCCTCAACAAACTGCGGATAGATCGCAATCGCTTTTTCAAAACACTTCACGGCAAACGCAGTCTTTTCTTTTCCACCTTCACCCAATGCCGCGACACCTTTATCAAACTCTTTCTGCGCCGCTGCCGGAACCTTCGCATCGATACTTCCCGTTCGAGACGTTGACGCAGTCGATGGTTCGGGCGAGAGCTGAAGCAACACCAGGCCACTCGTCTGTGTTGTCATGTCGACGTTTTGCTGCGCGTCGCGGTAACCAGTCTGCCGCACGCGTATCGAATACTGCGCAGGCGGCAGAGACGTAAAGCGAAACTTCCCTAACCGATCCGTAAATGCTTCACTGATCGAACCACCACCGTCGTAGCTCTCGAGGCGAACGACAACGTTCGCGGCCGGGGCTCCACCTTCCGCGAAACGCACCTGTCCGTGAATCTCTACTGTCGCTGGGTTGGTTTGCACTTGAGCCAAACCCACAAAATGACAAAGCGCTATCGCAAGGATGCTCGATAACAGCAGCCGTATTCTCGTGCTGGTCATGGCGTTGTCTCCCGGAGTGGCGGATGCGGGAACGAATGCGGCGTGATTCTACTGCAAACAAAAAAGGGAGGGAATAGTGCTCCCTCCCTTAAAACACCTCTCTCCAGCAAAGCTTTAGAACTCAAACCGAGCTCCTAATCGCATCGAGAAAGGCAAATGGAATCCAGACGTCAGATTGATAGTCGACGGCTGGAGGAAGTCGGGGTTAGGTTCGCCAAGATCCAGTTGGCGAAATTGATCCGGCAAGCGCAAGCGCCGGTTATTTGTGACGTTGAAAAAGTCAGCGATGAAGCTGATCCGCGCGCGCTCGTTGATCACCCACGGATAGTCCGCGTGCAGATCGAGTTGCGCGTAGAACGGCGTGCGTCCGAGCTTGCCGCGGCCACCTACCGGAATCTCACCGGCATTCAGGTAAACCGGATGCGGCAGGTATTCGCTGATCGGAACACCCGATTCCATGTGGAAGCCCATGCCGAGATTCAACCCGTTAAGGAATCGGCCACCAAAACCGCTGCGATCTTTACTGAATCCATAACTGGCGTAGATGTTGGAAACAAAACGCCGGTCTGTATTCAAGTAGCCAACCTGGAATTGATCGCCGAGTAAGTTGAAGTCTCCTGCCGTGAAGTCGAATAGCGAACTGATGCCGGGATCAGTTTGTCCATTGTCATTCCGGAGGTGACCTTCGTAGTTGCCGCGCAACGTGGCAACACGGAAGTTCGAAAGCAGTTGCCAGCCATCTGAGAACCGCTTGTTCAACTCAAACTCAAACGCTCTGTACTTCCGCACCGGATCCGGGAACCCATCAGGAATACCGTCGGGAATATTCACTGACGCGCCCGTGACCGGATCGATACCGACGCTGGCGAAGCACACGTTAGCGATCGGCACGTTCGTGACCGGGTCTGCGACCTCAGTTTCAAACCCGGAAGTGCATCCCGCCGGTGCAGTGCCGCCGAGCGGGAAAACGAACTGGACCAGATTTGTCGCAGCATCGAGTCGGGAACTCGGATTGCCGATGAAGTAGGTTTGACCGATGTTCGCATTTGCGGCTTCAGGCGACAGCACGGCCATGTCTTCAACAACTCGCTTCAGGTTGCGATATTGATAACGAACCGAAAGCACGAAGTTTTTCGGCAACTGAAAATCGGCGCCAAAGATGTGTTCATCCTGGAAACCGAGTTTAGTGCCGGCCGTGATGGCGCTGAGGTCAGATGCTGACACGGTGATCTGGTTAGCCAAGCCACCCGCGTCTTCAGCGCCGCTGAGAAGGTGAGCCGCATCGATGACCGGTATCGGGGCGCCAAACTCGTTGAGCGTCACGATTCGCTGTCCAGCCGCGTTGACGGTGAATGCCGGAGCAAAGCGCGCGGCCGTAAAGTCGAGCTCCTGCGACAAGGAACGCTCAGCAGCGTCCAACGGCAGGAATTCGAAGAAGCGGCCATAGTTGTAATACAGCTTGATGTTGCCATTGCCGGTCGGATCGACAGTGACACCAAGTCGAGGCGCGTACTGACCTGTGAAGCTGTAAGCGTAGCGATCGCCAGTTACCGAGTTCGGGCTGCCGATCAGTCGCTCTTGCTCAGTCCGTAGACCAACCAGCGCAGTCACATATTTGTTTATGCGCCACGTGTCCTGAACATAGCCCGCGTTGTAGTTTGCTCGCGTGTCAAAGGACGGTGGTCCAAACTCACCGCGGAAAACTTGCAACGACACCGGCTTGAGCTCGCCACGCACGTTGTACAACGGACACAACGTGCAAGTATCCGCTTGCTGCCGCAACCGAAACTGCACATTGAACAGTTGTCCAACTGCAAACGGCGGGATGCCGAGTTCATCCGCCGGAGTTCCGATCACGTTCGTGGACGGAATCGGAAAACGTGGGCCACTGCGTTCCCGGCTGCCCGAGTAAAGCGAACGCTGGTAGGTGTAACCAACGCCAATTGTGTGCTGGCCCCACCTGTTCACGATCTTCGCAGTGTTGATGTCCCACTTCCAATTCGTACTCTCGGTCGGTTCGAAGAACCCACGGCCGATGGCCGTGTAGTTACCCCGAATGGGGTCGATTGGAGTGCGAATCGCGATCTGATTGAAGTCGGCGAAACCAGTTTCGTTGAACGTGCTCCGACCCTGACTGAACGAGGAATTCAGCGTCCATGTGTTCGACAGCGAACCGTTGTAACGAAACGCCCAGTTGCGCGTGCCGTAATCGAGAACGCTATCGGCAGTGTTGTTGTCGATATTCAGAAACGCGAACGAGGAAAGGTTGGTCTTCGTTGGGTCGCCAAAGATCGAAAACGTTAGCTGGTGGTTCTGATTGATCACCCAGTCGAGTTTGCCCGCGTAGTTGTACGTGCGATAACGCCGGGCGAATTCGCCTCGCTGGAGAAACAATCCTGAGTTCACTACATCTTCGTTGCCGGCTGCAATATCACTCTCATTTGCCCGAACGCCGGTGACGATTTCACGTCGCATGGTCGGGTTGAAAGAGCCGAAGAAGAACAACTTGTTACGTAAGCCAGGCACGTAACCGCCAACGTCCGCACCAACGTCGTAATTCTCTTCGTGGAGCAAATTGCCTTGTTTGTTGGTGCGACTGTCATCGGGTTGGCGACGAGTCGCTTCGAACGCGCTCGGTCTAGCAAAACCGTAGATTGCGCCGTGATACTCGTTGCCGCCTGATTGAGTGATGATGTTTACGATGCCGCCGATCGACTGGCCGTATTGTGGTTCGAAGCCACCCGTCTTCACCTGAACTTCTTTAATGAACGACGTGTTGATGCCGGTGCCCAACGCGCCATAAGAGCGCGAGAAGGTTCCGATACCACCAAAGGCCGAGTTTGTGATGTTCACGCCATCGGCGACGTAGAGGTTGTCGAGCGCCGAACCACCGGCAACTGACGGATTATCGCGTCCGCCGTTGATGCTGTCGGTTGCGCCCGGCGAGAGATAAAAGAGACTCGACACTCCTCGCTGAACAGGGACGTTCTGAAACAGTTGATCGTTCAAGTTTTGACCGGTGGCGGTGCTTTGTTGATCGATTCCGCCAACTGTCGCTGTTACGTCCACTGTCGCGGTGATTTCACCCGTCTCGAGTTTCAGATTCAGTGTCGATTCACGACCGACGTTCACAGTCACATTGTTCGCTACCGCACTCTTGAAGCCCGTCTGTTCGACGCGCACCGTGTAGGTGCCAGGTTCAAGATTGTCGATCTTGAAGATGCCACTCTCATTGCTAGTGCCGGTTCGTTCAGCCCGTGGACCTGTGACTGTAATCTTCGCGCCCGGAATTGCGGCGCCAGCGGGGTCGGTAACGATACCGCCGATCGTTCCTTTCGTTTGCACGTCTTGTCCAAACACGCTCAGAGCAGCGAGACTGAGACAGACAGCTATAAATAACGACCAAATTCTTTTCATAGTGTACTTCTCACTTTCTAACGAGACTTCCAACGCCTCGCGCGCGTCACACTACGAGCTACGCAAGGGTGCACCTCTTTCACGGGGGTGTGTCAGAGCAACTGAATTGAAAAAGAAAGCAGGGAGACACGGAACGTGTGGTAGGAGAAGCAATGAAAATGCCAGTTGGACGATCTACGAAAGAGTGGAGACTCGCGCGTGTTGGTTCTACTTAGCTCGAGTGTGGAGAGTAGCTTTGACGCGGTTGTTGAGGTGATCAGGAAGGTGATACGAAGTTTTGAATACCCATTTAAATGGACTCGCGCGATCCAAAGTTTTCAGTTGATCCAAAACTGTGAAGTTCCAGACCGCGCGTCCCAGAACAAACTTTCGTAAACAGGAACTCTCGGCTGAAAGCCACAAAGAAGCACAAGAGTCACAAGGTGTTTTCCCTTGCTCTTGTGCTTCTTGTGCCTTTTTGTGGCTCGGGTTGAGGTTTTATTCCACCACCCACGTGTCGCCGCTGTTGATGAGTTTTTCCAGGTTACCCGGTCCGATCTTGGCGACCGCTGCCTCGATCTGGTCCTCCATCATCTCTTCGTAGGTAGGACGCTCGATCGCGCGAAAGATGCCGACGGGTTGCGGAAAGTCGGGTTGTTCCATACGTGCGAGCATGAACGCTACGGAAGGATCCGTCAGGTAGATATCGTGCACGAGCAGATCGTTTTCGGTGATGCCGTTTTCGCCGATCGTCACGATCTCCGGATGCGCGCCGTTCATGCGAATGCCTTTGTTGCGCTCCTTGCCAAACACCATTGGCTTGCCATGTTCGAGATAGAGCACTCGATCGGGGCGAACTGTGCGTTCGGCAAAGTAATCAAATGCGTTGTCGTTGAAGATGTTGCAGTTCTGGTAGACCTCAATAAACGAGATGCCCTTGTGCTTTGCGGCAGCTTCGACC
>DASZDV010000291.1:0-3151 GCA_035941575.1 Pyrinomonadaceae bacterium | reverse complement strand
AACGACGCCGACACCGCCGGACAGATCAGCGGGTCGACGCGACGCTTCAACACCGTTATGGGTCCATCGCATCTGTTCTTCCTGCTCGAAGGTTATGCGGTTCTTGATAATGTGACGATGCCCGTGGTCGGTACTCCCGAGACCGTCAACAACACCTATATCGAGCAGATTGTGATGAGTGCGAAGGCGGCGATCGACAAGGCGGTTGAGATGGGGGTGACGGATCCCGATCGCGTGGGAGTTGGCGGTCATAGTTACGGCGCGTTCATGACTGCGAACTTACTCGCCCATTCGGATCTGTTTCGAGCGGGTATCGCTCGTAGCGGCGCTTACAACCGCACGTTAACGCCGTTTGGGTTTCAGAGTGAACGGAGAACGATTTGGGAAGCGCCCGATCTCTATTTAAAGGTCTCGCCGTTTATGTATGCGTCGAAGATCAACGAGCCGATGCTCATGATTCACGGTGAGGCTGATGACAACACCGGGACGTTCCCGATTCAGTCTGAACGAATGTACCAGGCGATGAAGGGCAACGGCGCGACGGTGCGGTTAGTGATGTTGCCGCACGAAGCACACGGCTATAGCGGGTGGGAGAGTATTAACCACGTGCTGTATGAAATGATCACCTGGTTTGATAAGTACGTGAAGAACGCGCCGGCACGGTCAAAAGAAACCACGGACGAACGCAGGTGACACGGATGAAAAGTAATTGCGCAATAGGTCGATCTGCGGTGACTCTGTATCAGACATTACGACCGTGACGACGTCGAAACGGTAAGGCTGATCGTCGAGTTCAAACATGCGCCGGTAGGCACGCGCCGCACGCGCGAGCTGCCGGCGTTTTCGCAGATCGATATTCACCTGCGGCGGGGCAAACCAGTCTGAAGCGCGGGTTTTCACTTCGATAAAACAGAGCGTGTTGTGATCGTAAGCAACGAGATCGATCTCTGCGTTTACGACTGCGCCGCGCAGATTGCGGCCGACAGGTACCGTGAAGTTTGCTGCGACCAGACGATAGCCGATCTGTTCGAGATATGCGGCCGCGTAGGCTTCGCCGAGTTTGCCGAGTTCGGTGCCAGGTGAGGATGGCATAAGAAGCGTGGTATAGGTCGTATCGGTCGTATAGGTCCTATAAGACCGATCAGTTTTACTCGTCGCGATCGTACGCGACCTTGAGCCAGTGTTTGACCTCGTCGTCGATGTCCTTCAGTGAAGTGATCGGGATGCGGTGAGTGATCCGATCCTTCTTCGCGAACCCTCCGGTATCGATCAAGCGTCCGGTTGGTTTCATATCACCAAGCGCGAATCCCATATCGATACGCGTTTGAGTTGTCGGTTTAATCTGCGCGAAGACGTGGTTGCGATAGAGCGGCACAATCGTTTGACACGGACAAGCCTTCGCTTCTTTTCCGGTTTTCAGTCCGAGTTTGAGCAACGCATCGTAGATAGGCTTCAGGTGCGCCTTGCCGCCTGAAAACATCTTCTCAACATCGCGTTCTGCTGATTCAAGATAGAGATCCGCATCTTCCGTTTCCTTGCCCTTTCCAAGGGAGCGCTCAGCCAACCACCAGGCTGTGTTCGTGCCGAGGTTGTGTTTTTCCTTCAACCACGAGCGTCGTTCCTTTTCGTCCGCGGGACCTTCCTTCTTAATGTGTTTGAGCCACTCTTCGAGCGTGCGGCCAGTCTTCTGTTTCAACTCCGCGATCCACTTTTGCGTCATCATTACGCCAGGATGGACGCTGTAAATCGACTTCTTCTTCGGCTCTGTGGCAGTGCGTGGCATAGGGTCTTGGCTCCTTTGCGCTCCAGAATAATGGCGGGCCTCGACGCCTGGCTTCTCGAAAATTGCGAAATCGGTCCTATAGGACTTATTAATCAAAATCCACAGTAGGTAAAAACTTCGGTGGACGGCGCGCCTTCGTTGCTTGTTCGAACGCGTAGGCCATCTTGATCAACTTTCCTTCGCTGTACGGGCCGCCGAAGAACGAGAGTCCCACAGGCATGCCGAACACGTAACCCGCCGGAACTGTTATATGTGGATAGCCCGCGACCGCCGACGCTGACGAATAACCACCGGTAAAGTGATCGCCGTTCAACCAGTCAGTCGGCCACGGTGGTCCACCCGTAGGTGCGATCAGTGCGTCGAGCCGGTGCTTCTTCATGATGAAGTCGATGCCCTGCGTCCGCGTCAACAGATGGTTCTTACGCAACGCTTGAAGATATGCCTTGCTCGTGAGCGGACCTTTCGCTTGCGCTTTTTCCATAATGTCCTGTCCAAAGTACGGCATCTCGCGAGCTCGATTGCGCTCGTTAAAAGTGATTACATCTTTGAGCGAACGCACCGGCGCCTGTGGTCCAAGTCCGGCGAGATACGTGTTCAAGTCAGCTTTGAACTCATACAACAAGACTTCAAATTCGGAATCGTCAAACTTGCCTGACGTGGGAATGTCCGCCGGATCGATAAACACGGCGCCAAGACGCTTCATCTCGGCGATCAGATCGTTCATCAACTTGTCGACGCGTTCGCTGAAGCCGAAATGCTTGCGTGCGACGCCGAGGCGCATGCCTCGCAAACCGTCTCTATCGAGAAACTTCGTGTAATCCGTTGCGGCTTTTCCCCGGCTCTCGTTGGTCATTGGATCGCGCGGATCTTCACCGGTCATCGCGCTGAGCAGGATTGCCGCGTCGCTGACGGTGCGCGCCATTGGTCCAGCCGTGTCCTGGCTGTGGGCGATTGGGATGATTCCCGCACGGCTGACGAGTCCGACAGTAGGTTTAATGCCGACGAGCGAGTTCGCGGAAGACGGACAAACTACCGATCCGTCTGTTTCTGTACCAATCGCCGCGGCGCATAGATTCGCCGCGACTGCGACTCCCGAGCCGGAACTCGAACCACACGGATTTCGATCCAACGCGTAAGGATTTCTGGTCTGTCCGCCGCGGCCGCTCCAGCCGCTCGACGACTTGGTTGAACGAAAGTTGGCCCACTCGCTGAGATTAGTCTTACCGAGTATGACTGCGCCCGCGTCGCGAAGTCTCTTAGCGATGAACGCGTCCTGTGCGGGTTTCGCGCCGACCAACGCCAAAGATCCGGCGGTAGTCATCATGCGATCTGAAGTATCGATGTTGTCTTTGAGCAGAATCGGAATAC
>DASZDV010000290.1:0-3101 GCA_035941575.1 Pyrinomonadaceae bacterium | reverse complement strand
AAAGTTCGCGCCCGTTCTACGGCCTCGTCGCGCACCATCCACATCGCAAACACGAATCCGAGACCGGTGTACTGCCGCCAAAGAGTCGCCATGTCCCAAACCTTCAATCCCGCGCGCGGAAACGTCATTCCGGGATCGCCGATGATCAGCGCGGCATCGTTCACTTCGAGCATCTCCTCGATGTTGGGCGAGCGAGTGGTCCAGGCTGGTTCGTGGTCCAGGAACTCGCGAAAGATCACTTTCACCAGCGTAGATGAAGTACGCGACGACTCGTCCAAGGCAATGCTCCGAATGTGTTCGAGTTCCGCGTCCTTTGAAACGAGCACGACGCTCAACACTTCCTTTTGCGATCCGACGCAAACGTCAGGGACGAGTGCGCCGCCGGCGATACGCTGGTACTCGATCACAGGAACGAGAGCACCTTCTACTTGTTCTTCGGACAGCAACTGCGCGCACCGCGCAGGAACCGCTTCAACAAAATCCACGTGTCCGCGTTTTGATCCGTGGAGAAAGCTCCAAATCAGCGGCGCGGAATTAAGGTAACTGGATGCGGCCAGTCGAAATGGCTTAGTCATCACTGCGACGATATATATGCCACAAAGAAGCACAAAAGGCACAACGCAAGAAGCGTCGTTCGGCTCACCTTTGTTTCTTGTGCTTTTTGTGCCTCTTTGTGGCACTATTCGCCGGTGCCAATTTACGACTTGAGCGTTCCTATCAGCGCCGACCTGCCGACTTACCCGAGCGATCCTGGAATTCAGATTGACGATTGGGAGACTCTCGCCCGCGGCGGCGGCGCGAACGTTTCCGCGCTTCACTTTGGTGCGCACACTGGAACTCACGTGGACGCGCCCGCGCATTTTATAGAAGGCACGAGGAAGGTGGAGGCGTTGGATCTCGGTGTGTTGATTGGTGAAGCAGAAGTGATCGAAGTTCCTAAAGATCGGTTGGTAATCGACGCAGAGTTTGTTGCTGAGCATTGTAAACCGGGAACAGAGCGCGTTGTTTTTAAGACCCGCAACTCAACCTTCTGGAGAGGGGATCTTAAAACCGATTTTAGAACGGATTTTACGTACTTGGATTTGCGGGCGGCGCAATGGTTAGTGGAGCAAGGTGTGAGGTTGGTCGGGATCGATTACCTTTCGATCGAGAAGTTTGGTTCCAGGGACCATGAGACGCATCGCGCCCTGCTCTCGAAGGAAGTGATCATTCTCGAAGGGTTGAACCTGGCAGACGTGCCGGCTGGGAAGTATGAATTGATCTGTTTGCCCTTGCGGTTGAGAACTAACCTCGGTGACGGCGCTCCTGCGCGCGCCGTTTTGCGTACTCTGGAATAAATGTCCAAACAGGAAAACCCAAAGTATCGCGAACGCGTTTATTCAATCGTGCGACGTATTCCGCGAGGGCGTGTCATGACCTACGGCCAGATTGCGGAGCTGCTTGGCGAAGGTTACACGCCGAGAACGGTCGGTTTTTGTATGCACTCTTCTCCCGAAGGCACGCCATGGCACCGAGTGCTCAACGCGCAAGGCGCAACCTCGACTGGTCGGGTTGTACTGCCGCACGATAAACAGCAACGCCTGCTCGAACAGGAAGGCGTGGTGTTCAATGAGAACAACCGTTGCGATCTCCAGACTTATCTTTTTATTCCTAAAACAAGAACTGTTTCACACAAGGCGACTCTGTACAGAAGCGCCAAGTCTTCCAAACGAGGAGGAAAGTCATGAGTGATGCCGTTCAGCGCGTTCCTTACGCCGTCAGCGCACCGCGCTATTCCGTTTCTCATCAAATGGTGACGACTGCATTCACGTTGCCGAACTATCGAATCGTGCAAAACCTGGGCGTAGTGCGCGGCATCGTCGTGCGCTCGCGGAACATCTTCGCGACCATCGGCGCGTCGCTGCAAACAATCGTTGGCGGAAATATCACCGTGTGGACCACATTGTGTGAACAAACACGCGCTGACGCGTTCGACATCATGATTCAACACGCGACGGAAGTCGGCGCGAACGCCGTAATCGGCGCGCGTTACGACACGACTGAGCTTTCGCAGGGCGTCACTGAGGTGCTGGCTTACGGCACCGCTGTCATTGTCGAACCGGAAAATCCGGGCGAGAGTTTTCGCTCATGAAAACGCTCGATTTGAACGACGAGCAGCGGCTGCGAGTGGAAGCCATGCGCGAGGCGGTCCCGTTCCTTAAACTGCTTGGAGTTCAAGTTGAATCCGTCGGACCGGGAACGGCAACGCTCCTGCTTTCCGTCCGCGACGAGCTCAAGCGCAACGACGGAATCATTCACGGCGGGGTGATCGCCTCCGTGATCGATTCCGCCTTTGCGTTCGCGATTATTCCGTTGCTCGCTGAGAACGAACGCACGGTGACGGTCGATCTCACACTTCACTACCTGCGCCCACTTGCAGGCGGCGTTGCGAAAGCTTCGGCGAAAGTTGTGCGCGCAGGCCGCCGCGTAATCACAGTTTCGGGCGAAGTTTTTGATGAAAATGAAAAACTGGCGGCCACTTCACTCAGCACCTACCTGCGCATAACCACCTGATCGGTCTGATCTGGTAAGCTGTAGTAACGGATGGATGACTTACGGAAATTCGCGCGTTACTTCAGTCGCTATAAACTTCAGTTAACGATCGGTATTGCCTGCATTATTGCCAGCGTAGTTGCCGGCCTGTTCATTCCTCTAATCGTCGGCCAAGCCGTAGACGAGAATTGGACGCAAGTTACCTGGGCGAAACTGCTGATCGCTGCCGGCAAAGTCATCGCCGCGAGTTTCGTCAGCGGAATCTTTCTTTTTCTGCAACGAAGAATACTGATCGGCATGTCGCGCAATATTGAGTTTGACGTGCGCGAGGAGTTTTACGGCCATCTTGTCGATCAGCCGCTATCGTTCTATCACGACCATCGCGTCGGCGATCTGATGGCGCGTGCGACAAACGATCTGGCCGCGGTGCGGCAACTCGCCGGCCCGATGATCATGTACTCGCTCAACACGTTGTTTGTTGTAGCGCTGGTGTTGCCGCTGCTGTTTTATCTCAACTGGTGGTTGACCCTTCTGCTGTTTGTGACGATGCCGCTCGTGTCGTTGACGGT
>DASZDV010000289.1:0-5131 GCA_035941575.1 Pyrinomonadaceae bacterium | reverse complement strand
GAACGACGGTCCGGAAAGACAAACGAAGGGATGAGTCGTGATGCCGGCTTCTTTCGCGATCTCGGAAATGCGTTTACCGGTTTCGGTCTCGATGCCTTTTGAGACGCTGACGACAATTGCACTTTCCGCGAGGTGCGGGACGATCGTCGTGAGAAGTTCGCGTGCTGCGTGCGACGGCGCGGCGAAGACGACGAGTTCAGCGTTCTTCAGGCAGGTTGGGAGTTCGCTGGTCGCGACTACGGAGGGAGGGATTTGGGCGGATACAAGATAGCGCGAGTTAACGTGGTCCTTATTAATGGAGCTTACAATCTCCGGCCTGCGCGACCAGAGCCGTACTTCATGACCGGCACGTGCGGCCATGACCGCCAGCGCCGTTCCCCAACTGCCGGCGCCGATGATTGCGACGCGTTTCATGAGAACTTCGGTTCAGTGCCACGCAATAATCTTTGTATGTTTTCTCGATGCGCAAAGGCAATCAGTAATGCGCCAAGAACCGCAGCCATCATCGCTGGTCTCACATCTGCTGCGGGCTGAACGACGAGTTTTTGCAACCAAAGAAACAACGGAATTGACACGGCAGCTGTGAGCGAGGCCAGCGAAACGTACCTCGTTATCAAAACTACTACTGCGAAAACTACTCCCGCACACAACAATGCAAACGGTGCGAACATGAAGAAAACTCCCGCGCCCGTTGCCACGCCCTTACCGCCACGAAATCCCAACCACACAGGAAAGATGTGGCCCACGATGGCGGCAACCGCTGCCGCCGCGACCCACCAATTCGCGTTCGCTGTTGCTTCGCTGCCGCTGACCAGCACTCTCGCAACGAGAACTGCGATTGCCCCTTTCAACGCGTCGAGTATGAGCGTCGCGATTCCTGCGAGCTTTCCTGCGCGACGCGAGACGTTCGTTGCGCCCGTGCCGCCAGATCCAGTTTTCCGAACATCCCCTTCTCCCATCAGGCGCACAATCAAGTACCCAAACGGAATCGACCCGACCAGATACGCTATTAAGACAACCAGCAGCAAAACCATCTGTATCAATCCGTGGCTCAAATAAGCCGTCTTCGCAATAGATCGAGCGCAGCCTGCGACGCACGCCAGCGAATCAGATGTCGATCTCCCGGCAGGTGAAACTTGCGATGTTCCGTTTTTACCTCACTCGCCAACGCAATAAACACAGTCCCAACGGGCTTTTCTTCAGTGCCTCCGTCTGGACCAGCAATCCCGGTAATCGCGAGACCGAAATCGGTTCCAGCACGTTTCCGAATACCGTCGGCCATTGCTTCCGCAACAGGCCCACTCACCGCACCGTGCTCGAGTAAAAGGATCGGCTCGACGCCGAGCGTTCGCGTCTTTGCTTCGTTCGCGTACGTGACAACACCTTCGATGAAATACTTCGAAGAACCCGGCACGTTCGTGAGACGTTCCGCGAGTAGTCCACCGGTACAGCTCTCCGCGACCGACAACGTGTAACCACCCAGCGATAGCTTCAGTCCAACAACCTCCTCCATCGTCTCGCCTGCAAACGAAAAGATTGCGTTGCCGAGCCGCTCTTCGATCTGCGCCGAAAGTCGGTCGAGCAGGTCGTTGGCCTCTTTTTCCGTGCGGCCGCGGGCCGTAAGGTGAACTTCAATCTCGCTCTGGTTGAACAGAATCGTAGTTACCGGGTTTTCATACTGCGTGTACACGGGCGCAATTCTCTCGTCGACCGCAGATTCACCCATGCCCGCGACGCGCAACATTCGCCGCACGACTCGCAAACTTCCCGCGCGCCCCGCGAGTTTCTCCGCCACGTGGTTCTCAAACATCGGCCGCATCTCGCGCGGGGGACCGGGTAAGAGAACGATCGCAGCCCCCTGATGATCGATAAACATGCCTGGCGCAGTGCCGTTCGGATTCGGCAACACAACCGCGTCTTCGATCACCATCGCCTGACGTGAATTTCGCTCCGGCATCGTGACACCGAACGACTGAAAGCGTTGCCGTATTTCTGCCAGCACTTCTTCGTCGAGTAACAACCGGCGGCCAAGCGCACGAGCCGTGATCTTGCGCGTGATGTCGTCTTCAGTTGGACCAAGACCGCCTGTGGCGATCACCACTTTCGACCTGCGCACGGCGTCTTTGATTGCTTCTTCGAGGCGGGCGTCGTCGTCGCCGACGATGGTTTTAAGTTTTACTTCTATGCCCAGGCGATTGAGTTGCTCGGTGAGCCAGAGACTGTTTGTGTCAGTGCGATCGGGGGCCAGCAGCTCTGATCCGATCGCGATGATTTCGGCTGTGAGAGTTTCAAACAATTAAGATTCTGGGGGTCCGAATCAATCAATTATTTGCGCTGCTTTCGTCCTGGTAGACGTCACGCAGCACGGTCGTTATCGGCGGTGGCGCGGAGATGGAACTCAACGGCGCTGACGAAGCAAACGTCGGCTCTCGTTTCTCCGGCTTTGTTTCCTCCGGCGTTTCAACCGGCGTCGCCGGAACGGGACCACTCTCAAGCACTGCCCGACTCTCAGTCAACATCTTTGCGGAGTTACGTTGGCGCGCGCGTTCCAAACTCCGGATCGCTGCTAACGTTTGCGGCTCCGCGGCGGGATGCTGTTCGAGCCGCCGTAACATCATCACGTAACGGCGCAACTGCGCCGACGCGGCGACGCGACGCGTTTCGTCGTAGTGCACGTCTTCAGCTAATCGAGAGAGATATTGAACTGCTGCGTCGTGATTTCCTAACCGTTGATATAGCGCGCCCAGCACGAAGAAGTTGAGCGGCGGCGGATCGGGCATCATTTCGAGCAGAGTCTCGCCGTCCTCGATCACTTCGGCGATCTCAAACCCGTACCAGCGTCGCTCTTCATCGCGTAATATCGCTTCCGCCGCAACGTAAAACTCGAAGATGTGTTCGACTTCGCGCATCTGCGCGCGACGCGCAAACAACCAGATTACAAAAACGACTCCGGTGACAAACACCATCACGACCGCCGAGAGTCCTACTGCATTGAGGAGCGCCACAATAACAACAACTGCCATTGCCTTGGTCGCAAGTTTCCAACTACCCGAAGTCATAATCCCTCCACTTCTACTTCCCCAAACGCGCGATGATCGCGCTGCCCGCCTGCTCTGTAGAAAGTTCGCCACCGAGATCTTTAGTAGTCTCGTTCGCAGAGACTGCGCCGCGGACAGCCCCTTCAATCTCATCACTCAAAGTATGGAAGCCCAAATATTCTAACATCATCGCAGAGGTCAGAATAGCTCCAATCGGATTTGCAATTCCCTTTCCCGCGAGGGGCGGCGCACTGCCATGCACCGGTTCAAATAGCGACACTCTTCCCGGATGAATATTCCCTGAAGCCGCAAGTCCGAGCCCGCCCTGAATGGCGGCGCCCAGATCGGTGAGTATGTCGCCAAACAAGTTGTTACTGACGATCACTTCGTATTGCGCGGGATTCAACACCATAAACATCGCCATCGCATCGACATACTGATGGTTGGCTTCGATATCCGGATACGTAGCGGCGACTTCTTTAAAGACACGTTGCCACAGATCGCCTCCGAAGCGCTGCACGTTCGACTTGTCAGCCATCGTCACGCGCTTTCTGCCTTTCGCACGCGCGTACTCAAACGCCGCGACGATAATCCGTTCCACTCCGCGCCGCGTGTTGACTTCGTCCTGCAAAGCGACCTCGTGGGCGGTTCCCTGTTTCAAGAAACCGCCGGAGCCGCAGTAAGCGCCTTCAGTGTTTTCGCGGAAGACGACGAAGTCGATGTCTGAAGTTTTGCGGTTTCTGAGCGGTGTGAGTCGATCGTCGAGCAAACGCACCGGACGCAGGTTGATGTAAAGATCGAGTCCACGGCGCATGCCGAGCAGAATGTCTTCGGCGTGTTTGTTTGAAGGAACACGTGGGTCGCCGAACGCACCGGCGAGTATCGCGTCGAAATCCGTAGCCAACGTTTCGAGCGCGCCGTCAGGCAGCGTCACGCCTTCGTTAAGAAACTTGTCGGCGCCCCAGTCGAAATCTACGAACTTGAGTTGTAGATCTCTCCTGTCGGTAAGATGTTTCAGCACGCGCACAGCTTCGCGCGTGACTTCCGGTCCAATTCCGTCACCAGGAATGATTGCGATTCGTTTCATCGGTTTAGCTTTGCCTCAAAACCTGCCCCGCTGCGGCTTCGCCGCCTGATGTGAGGCGAGGCTTTGCCTCGCCGTTCACTTGAGAGAAAAAGCGGGCTATGCCCCTGGTATGGCCTTTGGCCGACAACTCTCGGGCAGAGCCCGAACGAGGGGCATAGCCCCGTCGGCAACTCGGTCGTGCCGGCGAGGCATAGCCTCGCCTCACCTCGAGCGGCAAAGCCGCAACGCGAGACTTTTGAGGCAAACCCATCGGTTTAGTAAGGCACGCAGAGCACGGGCACTCGCGAACCACGCAAGACTTTCTCGGCAGTTGAACCAAACAGCAATTCTTCAGGCGGCGTCGAACGTCCCTTAACGCCCATCACGATCAACGGCAGATCGAGATCGCGCGCAATCTTCAGGATCTCCACAAACGGCAACCCAACCACGATCATCTTTTCAATGTCGACGCCTCTCGCTTCGACTCCCTCCAACATGGCGCCGAAGTGTGCTTCCGCTTGTTCCTTCAGACGGTTTCGAATGTCGTCGCTTGACCCCAAACCAGCAGCGACGGCATCGTCAAGGAACTCCTGATCGATCACATGCAACAACGTAAGATCGCCCTCGGGCGCGGCCATTCCAATTGCGACTTTCAACGCGTTCACGGAGCAGGGTGAAAAGTCTACCGGAACGAGTATCTCAGGTGATGTCAGCATCGCTTCCTCTTCGCGCGCGGGAGTTATTGTGCCCGACTTTTTTGAGACTCAATTCTAGCAACTATTTTCGGCAAACTCGCGAGCACGGTGTCTCCTACGATCTTCATACTCTGCGCGGAGATCTTGTCGATGGTGTCGTCAGCCTGGTGCCAGTAGGGATAGCCGCTGAGTTGTATCAGATCCACTGACGGAATTCCTGCTTTAACAAACGGTTCGTGATCGTCGCCACCGACGCCTTCCTCGCGATCGACGAAGATTTTGTCGTGACCGAGTTCGCGGCCCGTTTGCCAGATGATGTCCTGCAACCATCG
>DASZDV010000288.1:0-12934 GCA_035941575.1 Pyrinomonadaceae bacterium | reverse complement strand
CCGCTAATAGTTGGTATCGCCGTTCTTCTTGGTATCTCGCTTGGACTAACAGTATTCAGGGGCCCGTCACGATGGCGCATGGAGCGAAACATTAGAAAGCTTGGCCTGCAACTGGAAGCTTTAAGAACTGAACTAAAAACTCTGGACGCGGTCGACGGTAGACCAGCAAGCGCGTCCTCGCAGTTGTGGTCTGCATACGAAGAGAGCATCGCAGCTTACAGGCAAGTAGAGCAGTTCTCCTACCGCGCCTCAAAGTATCCGTTTGTTCTCCTTAATAGAAACTGAGTCACCCTCGTTAACTTCGAACCCGGGGAAAGGCTCCTCGTGTGAAACGAGCTTGAGCCGTTATGGTCCAGGTAATCGCCCTTTCTGCTATTGAGGAGGCGCGGCAGGTAATCGCAAACTCTGCGATTCGCACGCCGCTCGTCCGTCTGAATGTCGATTCCTCGCCGGCTGAGATCTATCTCAAACTCGAAAACCTGCAACCGATCGGAGCATTCAAGATACGTGGTGCTGCGAATGCAATCGCGCGATTGCCGAGTGAACAGCTCGAACGCGGCGTTGTAACAGCGTCGGCAGGCAACATGGCCCAGGGTGTTGCGTGGTGTGCACGTTCGCTTGATATTCCCTGCACCGTCATTGCTCCTGCCACAGCTCCGCAAGCGAAAATCGAGGCGATCGAGCGGCTCGGCGGACATGTCATTAAAGTTTCGTTCGAAGAGTGGTGGAAGGCTTTTGCGGAACGTTCGTACCCGGGTGTTGCGGGAACGTTTATTCACGCCTTCGACGATCCGCACGTGATGGCCGGCAACGGCACGATAGCGCTGGAGATACTCGATGAGTTGGAGGATCCGGATGCGATAGTGATTCCGTGGGGCGGCGGTGGACTCACTTGTGGAATTGCTTCGGCGCTGCGCGAGTTACGACCAGGTTGCAAGATTTTTGCGGCTGAAGTTGAAACCGCAGCGCCGCTCGCGGCTTCGCTAGCTGCGGGAACTCCAACTGAAGTGAATTATCAACCATCATGGGTCGATGGCATCGGCGCAAAGGCCGTGTTCCCGCAGATGTTCGAACGCGCGCGCAAGTTGATAGACGGATCTTTGGTTGCGAGTTTGGATGCTGTCGCTGACGCGCTAAGAATATTGGTCACACGCAATCATGTTGTTGCCGAAGGCGCGGGAGCTTGTCCTGTAGCGTGTGCGTTGGCTGGTCAAGCGGGCGCAGGAAAGATTGTTTGTGTTGTCTCCGGTGGCAACATCGATCTGTCAAAACTCTCACGTGTATTGGCGGGCGAGATTTAACTCACGTCCTTCAGGTTTTTACCGTTGCGCCTTGAATACTACCGTTGCACTTCGGAAACACCTTTGTGACCTCAGGCTGCGAGCATCGAGCGAAATGGAAGTTGCATTCCTACATTATTGATTCAACCAAGCAATGCCACAAAAAGGCACAAGAAGCACAAGAGAGATGTGGGGCCTGGAAAGTTGCCTTGTGCCTTTTGCGCCTTTTCGTGGCGAGCTATTCAACGAGCAAGGGAAAGGAGAGTAGACATGGCATCGAGATACGACGATCGCGATTACGATCGTGAGAATTACGGACGTCGCTCGGATTCGGACTATGGTCGCTCCTGGGGCGGGCGGTCTCAAGGACGATACCGGTATGGCGACAACGAGAGAAACCGTGAACAGTACGGCCGCGAAAGCGGTTCAAGTAGTGATTACGGCACTAATAGAAGTGAGTACTCCAGCGGCCGCCGTGAATATGGCGGTAGCAGAGGTGAGTACGGTGGTGGTCGTGGTGACTACGGTGGTGGCAGTCGTGACTACAGTGGTGGTCGTGGTGACTATGGTGGCGGCAGTCGTGATTACAGTGGTGGCCGCGGCGACTACGGTAGTGGTGGCGGTGAGTACCGCGGTGGCGGTGGTTATCAATCGAGTTCGCGTCGCGAGTACCAGGGTGAACGTCAGAGTTATGGCGGATACGGCCGCAGCGGCCGGCAGTCGGAGCGAGACGACGTCGAAGATCGTGATGAGCGCTACGGCGGATACAGAGGTGGTTACGGTCCGGGCTACAGCCAAACCAGTGGCGATTATGGGAGGTACAACTACCCAACCGGCTTCCGTTCCAGCCAGGAGTACGATGACCGCGGACGTAGTTCCGATTATGGACGTAGCAGCAACTACGGGTTGGGCTACGGAGGCGCGGGCTCCGCGCGTAGTTATGACTATGAGCGCGAGCAATCGGGCCGTGACGAAGAACGTGGCTGGTGGGATCGCGCTTCAGATGCAGTGGCGTCCTGGTTTGGTGACGAAGAAGCGGAACGCAGACGCCACATGGACCAGCAGCGCGAACATCGTCGCGGGCGTGGGCCAAAGGGATATCGTCGATCGGACGAACGGATCAAGGAAGACATCAACGACCGTATGACCGAAGATTATTACCTTGACGCGTCGGACATTGAGATCGACGTGAATAATAGCGAGGTGACGTTGACCGGCACGGTCATGACTCGCCAGGACAAGCGGCGTGCGGAAGACATTGCCGAATCCGTTTCGGGTGTCAGCAACGTTGAGAACCGCATTCGCGTGAAGCGCGGCAACGGCGGGTCGTATGAAAATCGGCAGTCAACGAGCTCGACGATGGGAACGGCCGCGAGTTCCGCAGCCGCAGCAGGAAGCTCGGGCGTCGGGATAAGCGGAACGGGTTCAACAGGAACTGGAACGAGTTCAACCGGCACCGGCTCGACCGGCCCAAGCGGCACGACCGGTACCAGTGGCACGACGGGCACCAGCGCGTCTGGACCAGGAACATCCGGCACCGGCACATCCGGTTCAACCGGCACGGGCCGCTCAAAAACCGCGAACACCTAAGCGCGACGCCGATTTCTGTTGGCCCTTCCGGGCCTGTATTCCTTTTCTTGATCCCAGGGGCGGCGCTTCGCCGCCCCTGGCTACGTGCTGGCCGCGCCTTCCGCGCTCCACGCTCAGCTTGCTTCGTGGCTTTCGGGTAGATGGTACAAACTACTTCGGTAAAGCAGACTACTTCGGAATAATCCGCATCAAATCCGCCGCCAAACGAGAGTTTAGATTTTGCAGCGTGTAATACTGCTGCATCGCGCCCGTCTTGTTTCCGGTGCGGGCATACGCGATGCCGAGCGCGTGATTTCCATAAATGTGCTTGGGTTCGATCTCGAGTAACTTTTGCAACGGCTCGATCGCATCAGCATCCCGGCCCTGCTTCAACAAAACATAACCGAGATTGTAGAGCGCGAACGTAAACGACGGCTTTAACTCCAGTGCCTTCTTATACGCCGCTGCTGCTTCATCAAACTTCCCTTGCCGGTCGTACAAAGTTCCCAAACTCAAGTACAGCACGTGATGCGGTTTTAACTTAATCACCTGCTGGTAACACTCGATACCCTTGTCCGCCTTGCCCCATTCCCCATAATTCACGCAAAGCCGCGTGTAAGCATCAAAGTTCTTCGGTTCCAAAGAGACCGCCGTCAGATACTCCTGTTCCGCTTCCGCAAACATCCCTAACGAGTTATACATCTGCCCCAATGCCGCATGCGCATTCGCGTTCCTCGGATTCTCCCTCACCTGCTCTCTGTACTTTTCCAACTCCGGCGACGAGTTCTTGCGCACCGACGACACGCGCAAACGCTCACGCGCTTCCTCGTGATTCGGATCCAACACAAGCACTTGACTCAGCGTCTTGATCGCATCGTCGTAAGTGCCTGCCATCAACTGCGTGTTCCCAAGCAGATACAAGGCTTCAACATCATTCGGCCTTGCCGCAGCTACGCGCTTCAAAGGCTCAACCGCTTCAGCAAACTTTTGATTCGCGCGCAACGCGTGGCCCAGCATGTTGAGAATTCCAATGTCGTTGCTCTTCAGCCGGTTCGCTTCTTTGACAGCCGCCAAAAACTTTTCCGGCTCGCCCACATTCTCATACGCCTCACCAAGCCTGAGGTGCGCTTCAGCCCAATCCGGCTTCAACTCTGTTGCGCGTTTCAACGCCTGCACCGCCGCGGCGTAATTTCCAAGCTGCTTCTGCACAAACCCGAGGTTGAAGTTTGCGGCTGCGCTCGAAGGATCAATCTGCACCGACTCTGTAAAAGACTTCAGCGCCGACTCCGCATCACCAACCCGCAAATACGCGGCGCCCAACTCGACGAGTAACTCAGCATCCTTCTCACGCAAACGTGCCGCCTCTGCGAACGCTCGCGCCGCTTCGTCGTTTCGATCGACGTTGCCGTATAGCCTTCCGAGCGCGCGATGCGCCTCAAACAGGTCGGGCTTCAAACGCACCGCCTCCTTCAGCGCGTCAATCGCTTCCAGCGTTCGTCCGGTTCCGGCGTAAGCTTCCGCCAGGGCGATGTGTACCCGAGGCTCCTCCGGCCGCAATGCAAGCGCCTCTTTAAATGCACCTAACGCAGATTCGTACTTCTTCAGGATCAGATATGAAACACCGGAGTTGTATTGCGCGCCAAAGTTTTTCTGGTCCAATTTCAGCGCCGCTTGATATTGCTGCAAAGCCTCTTCGTGATTGCCGGCTCTTTGCGCCGCAAGACCCGCGGCCATGTAGTCGGAAACAGTTTTTTGTGATTCTTGTGCCGCCGCGGTGCTCAATACGAACAGCACATAGGGTATGAGAAAGAGAGCGTGAAGATTTTTATTTTTGAGAAGCATGCGCGTCCGCGAACGGAGTAGAAGAACTGGCCGAGCTTTTACCATGAGGTCGACCTAATCTACAATACCCCCCGCTTCGCTTAAGCCCATAGAATTTCCCCCGGATTAGTGCATTGTCGTTCCCCGCGCGTAAAAAAATCGGCCGCTACGATATTTGCTCCCAACTCGGCGCTGGTGGCATGGGTGAAGTCTATCTCGCGAACGACACGAAGCTCGACCGCAAAGTCGCGCTGAAAATACTGCCTCCCGATGTTGTCGAAACCCAGACCGGTTCCACCGACCGCGTGCGACGATTTATACAAGAAGCCAAAGCGGCCTCCGCACTAAACCATCCAAACATTCTTACTATTTACGAAATCGACGAGATCGATTCAGAACACTTTATCGCCACCGAGTTTGTCGACGGCGAGACTCTGCGCGACCGGATCAGGTTCACACCTTTTAAACCGGGCGAGGCGATCGACGTTGCTATTCAAGTGGCGAGTGCTCTATGCGCCACTCACGCAGTCGGCATCATTCATCGCGACATCAAGCCGGACAACATCATGCTGCGCCGCGACGGCATCGTTAAAGTGCTCGATTTTGGTCTGGCAAAACTCACACGCGAACACGAGCGGCCATCGTCGGACACAGATTCAATGGCCCCGACCCAGAACATGATCAATACCGCGGTCGGCGTCGTGATGGGCACTGCGCACTACATGTCGCCAGAGCAAGCCCGAGGTCTCGAGGTAGACGCTCGTACTGATCTTTGGAGTCTCGGGTGCGTTCTGTATGAAATGATTGCTGGCCAACAACCGTTCCGCGGTCCAACACCTCTCGACGTCATGTCAGGCATCGTGCAACGTGAGCCCGAGCCGCTAACGCAACTTCTTCCCGATGCACCACGCGATCTCGATCGCGTCATTGCGCGCGCCTTACGCAAGAAACGCGAGGAGCGCTATCAAACCGCGCGGGACCTGCTGAGTGATCTTAAAGCGATCAAACTGGAACTCGACAGCCAGTCGCACCGAACTTCTTTCGCGCGAACCAGCGGCCAGGTCTCAGCCGAATCTGTGCCGGAAAAATCAATCGCGGTCCTCTACTTCGAAAACATGAACTCGGAACACGACAGCGATTATTTCTGCGCCGGCATGACCGAGGACATCATCACTGACCTCTCAAAGATCAAAGAACTCAAAGTGGTCTCGCGCACCGACGTCCTTCCCTTCCGCAAAAAGGAGGTCAACACGCACCAGGTCGGAGAAGCTCTGCGCGTCAACTACATCCTCGAAGGCAGCGTGCGCAAAGCAGGCAACCGGATCCGTATCACGGCGCAATTGATCAGCGTACGCGACGGTTATCACCTCTGGGCCGAACGTTTCGACCGGCTGGTTGAAGACATCTTTGAAGTTCAGAACGAAGTTTCACAGAAGATCGTAGAGGCACTAAAGGTCTCGTTGTCGGATTCCGAGCGCCAGGCGCTCACGCAGAAGCCGACTGACGATCTGCGTGCTTACGATTTCTACATGCGGGGCCGCGAGCTCCTTTATTTAAAAGGACGCCGCAACACCGAGAAGGCCATTCAGATGTTTGAAAGCGCCGCGGCAATCGATCCCGGCTTTGCGTCGTCGTATGCGGGCCTGGCTGAAGCGTACTCCGCTATGTACGAGTGGTACGACGGCAACTCCTCCTGGCTAAGCAAGTCCATCGAGACGAACCAGAAGGCCCTGGCTCTCGAACCTTCGTCGCTGGACGCGAAATTCGGCATTGCGATGGTCTATTTCCATCACCGGCGACTTGCGGAGTCGAAACGCGTTCTGGAAGCGATTCTTAAGGAGAATTCAGAGTTTTATCCGGCGTATCTGCGCCTCGGCATGATTGCCGAGCTGTCGGACGATCTCGACGGTGCGCTCAAGTATTACCGGCGCGCAGCCGAGTTAAAGCCGTATGACGAAGACCCGTGGAGATCTCTGGTTGGAGTTCACCGAAAGCTCGCAAATGTTGCAGCGGCTGAAGAAGCAGCGCTGAAGGTGATCGAGATCACCTCGCGCAAGCTCGAAGCAAGTTTGGATGACATTATTGTGATGAGCCGTTTGGCCGAGGCTTATGCGCGTTTTGGTAGTAGGGTGGAAGCAAGCGCAACACTGCGACGAGTGCTGGAACTCGAGCCGAACGATGGTCTGGCTGTTTACAACTGCGCGTGCGCTTACGCACTGCTCGGTGACAAACAAGCTTCCTTAATCCTTCTGCGCCGTGCCTTCGATAGCGGCTTTCGTACCGTGGCCCATTGGGCCAGGACTGACACCGCCTTCGACACCATGCGCGCTGATGCAGAGTTTCAGCAATTAGTAGCTGAGTTGCAATAATTCGACGGTCAAAATGGAGATAAACTAAATGCCAAAGTATGTGATTGAACGTGTAGTTCCCGGCGCCAGCAATCTTAGTCCCGCGGAGTTGAAAACATTGTCGCAGCGATCTTGCAACGTCCTGAACGAACTTGGACCACAGATTCAGTGGGTCCAAAGCTTCGTTACTGACAACAAACTTTACTGCGTTTACATTGCTCCCAACGAGGAGCTGGTACGTGAACACGCGCGACTTGGTGGGTTCCCCGCAAATCACGTCGCACAAGTGAAAACAGTTATCGACCCGACAACTTCTGAGGAGTGATGTCGCACGCACAAATGAAGGCCGATACGAAGCTGCCGTCGTTTGCGGGAGTCGCTGAATGGCTGAACCGCACGACGGCAGACGTTCGGGAAAATTCGGAAACGAAGGGTCACCCGACAATCGTTCATTTCTGGTCCATCGGCTCCGATCCATCCATCACTAATCTCGCTCAAGTGGCCGCGCTGCGTGATCAGCGCAAGCGCGAAGGACTACGCGTTATCGGCGTTCATGCATCGCAGTCAGAAACACAGAACTCCCGCGCTGTGCATGACGCAGCAAAACGGTTGAACGTAACTGAACCTTGCGCGCTCGATAACGATCACAAACTACAAGACGCATTCAACGTCACTCCGGATGAACTTCCCGCGTATTACCTCTTCGATATCGAGGGAAACCTGCGCGGCACTGCGACGGGCGCCAATGGCGTGGATGCGATTGAAGATCAACTGGACCAGATGGTCCTGGAGCTGCGAGGGCAACATCCGTTCTGTCCGTCGTGCGAGAAATACCTGAACCGGGAAGCGATGTTTTGTGCTGATTGCGGCTTGCCTTTGACCCTGGCAGGTTCGGGCAAATTGCATCCTTACTATGAAACTCAGTACCAGGGATCATTGCCCACTGTTCGACTTTTCGATCTCGATCCGCTTATCGGGCACGTCATCGATGGTAAGTACGAACTGGTTTCGAAACTCGGCGAAGGCGGCATGAGCGTGGTCTATCGTGCACGCCGCACGCACATCGGCGACGACGTTGCCGTGAAGATCTTATTGGGCAAGTTCGTGAAGGACGATGCCTCTCTGGCGCGCTTCCGGCGAGAGGCGCGCGCCGCTGCGATGTTGCGCCATCCAAACGTGATCACGATTCACGACTTCGGCGAGACTGAAGACGACAACGCTCCTGCGTACATCGTGATGGAATTTGTCAAAGGCGCACCGTTGCGCGAGCTGCTGAAGAACGAGAACCATTTTTCAGTTGAACGCGCCGGAAGATTGATGCGTGGTATTTGCGCGGGCGTCAGCGCAGCGCATCGCCAGGGCGTAATTCATCGAGATCTCAAGCCGGAGAACATTCTGGTTGTTGCGCCTGATGACGATTTCGAGTTTGAGAGCGTGCGCGTGGTGGATTTTGGTTTGGCTAAACTTCTGGCCGATGCGGGGGCCGGACCAGCGGGCACAGTCGTCGGCACGCCGCACTACATGTCACCCGAACAAGCGATAGGCGAACCGCTCGACACGCGTTCGGATGTTTACAGTCTAGGCGCGATGTTTTACGAGATGCTTTCGGGTATCCGGCCGTTCGAAGGCGAGACGGTGTCAGGCGTGATCAATCGTCATTTGTATGAACCGCCGCCGCCGTTCGCGGGGTCTTTGGGCATTCCACGAAGAATGTCGATGGCGATCATGCAGGCACTGGCTAAAGATCCAGATGCGCGGCCACAGACGGCGGGCGATTTCGCGCGACTGCTTTTGTAGGTTCCTCATCAAACTATATCCAGTTAGGCGGGACTTGCGTTAGAATCCGCTGTTGATGAGACCCCTACTTATCTCCCTTCTCCTCGTAGTCTTAACTGTCACTCCAATCAGCAGCACCTGGCCCACTGCGGTAACCGCAGGCGAAGACTGGCGTCCGATCGAGTCAGCCGATCTCGCTCTCAAGGCGCCTGTCGTCGAGTCGAACGCGGACTCCGAAGCCATCTTCTGGGACGTTCGCGTGGACGATGGCGGTCAGAACGATCTCGTGCTCTCGCACTACGTTCGCATCAAGATCTTCACTGAGCGCGGACGCGAGAAGCACAGCAAGATGGATATTCCCTACATCGGCGGTGTCAAGATCAAAGATATAGCCGCGCGCACGATCAAGGCCGATGGTTCGATTGTTGAACTGGCTAAAGACGACATCATCGAGAAGACGGTGGTGAAAGTCAGTGGCCTGAAGCTGCGGACGAAGACGTTCGCTTTTCCGGGCATCGAGCCGGGAGCGATTATCGAGTACAAGTGGAAAGAGGTTATCTCCAACTCTTCGGCAAACAATCTGCGGCTTCAGTTCCAACGCGATATTCCCGTTCAGGCAGTCACGTATCACATCAAGCCCGCCGGTTCGATGTCGATGGACGTGCGCGCGTTCAACATGAACGAGCCGAAGTTCCAGAAGGAGAAGAACGGTTTTCAGGTCGCGACTGTCAATAACATGCCGGCGTTTCGTGAAGAACCGCTGATGCCGCCCGAAGACAGCGTGAAATCGTGGGCCATGGTCAAATACATGACCATTTTCTCGCTGCTGCTTGGCTATAGCATGGTCGCCGCCCAGGTCTACGTCGGGTTTCAGCCTTACCTGAAAGTCGATAAGGAGATCAAACAGAAAGTCGCTGAGATCACTACTGAAGCAGACTCGGCCGAAGAGCAGATCGACAAGATCTTTCAGTTCTGTCGCACGAACATTAAAAACACGAGCGACAAGACTCTTGGTTTCACCGAAGACGACATCGAAAAATTGAAAGAGAACAAGAAACCGTCTGACACGCTGAAGCGCGGAGTTGGGCCAGGTATCGACATCAACCTCTTGTTCGCCGCGATGGTCAACGCCGCTGGATTCGAAGCTCGCGTCGCGTTGTTGCCCGATCGCGGGCAACGTCTTTTCGATCGCAACGTAGTGATTCCCGGTGCGTTGCGTCCTTCAAACATCGCCGTGCGGTTTGGGACCACGTGGAAGTTTTTCGATCCGGGTCTACAGTACATCGCGCCCGGAATGTTGCGATGGCAAGAGGAAGGTGTCGATGCGCTGATCGCGGATGAACGTCCGGTGTGGGTGAAGACGCCGGTGACAGACGCGCAGAAGTCGAAGGAAAAACGGACCGCGAAACTGAAGCTGGATGAAAATGGCACGCTCGAAGGCGATGTGACTGTTGAATATAGCGGCCACCTGGCAATCGAACGCAAGTTGCTAAACGACGACGATTCGCCGGTTCAACGTGAAGAGAATTTGAAGGAGATGGTGAAAGGCCGGATGAGTTCGGCCGAGCTGACGAACATCGTTATTGAAAACGTTACTGATCCGACGAAGCCGTTTATCTACAAGTATCACGTGCGCGTTCCGGAGTATGCGCAGAAGACTGGCAAGCGGCTCTTCTTCCAACCCGGTTATTTCAATAAAGGGATCGATGCGTTGTTCAGCGCCGGTACAAGGAAGTATCCGATTTATTTTCACTTTCCGTGGTCCGAAGAAGACACGATAACGATCGACCTGCCAAAGGGCTACGCGCTCGACAACGCCGATCGCCCGGCGCCGATCAACGCTGGTGAGATTTCCCAGCACGAGATCAAACTCGGCATCACCACCGACCAACAGACGCTGCACTACGGTCGCAAGTTCTTCTTCGGCCATCGAGATCTGCTGCTGTTTCCGGTTGAGAAGTACGACATCATCAAGCAGCTATTCGATGAAGTGAACAAAGCGGACAATCACATCATCACGCTCAAACAGGTCGGATCCACAAACTGATCGTCGTCGCTACCGTCCCGAAACCGTTACTGAAGTCACGGAACCGGCAAGGGTTTCCATTTTTCTGACAACCTTCCTGAAGTCACGGAACGCATCCGCTAAACTGTATGCGCGCCCTTGAACTCGATGCGCGCCCTTGAACTCGATGCGCGCCCTTGATGCGGCTTCGCCGCCCGATGTGAGGCGGGGCTTCGCCCCGCCGGATAGCTTAGAAAAAAGAGAGGGGCTGTGCCCCTGGTTCGGGCTCCGCCCGATCACCTGCTTCGAGTGCGACGCCAATAAATGGCATCGGTGTCCACCAACAACGGTTCCTGCTCGAGCGGACAGCCCCGCCAGATGCGCGCACTAGACCAGCGATAATCCACAGCACTTCCCGCCAATCCTGCACGCACGGGGTTTTGGTGAACATAATTCACCTTGGCCATAAACATCTTCTCGCCAAAAACTGGAAGCACGTTCTTCTCCGTTTGCCAAAGTGAGTGAGCGTGATTTCGGTCTCGGGTTTGGTGTTGGAGTTTTGCCAGTGAGCTTGCGTAGTTGTTCTCTTTTAAGTAGTCGATCACGCGACGAGCAGTGATCCCCTTCAGCACTCGCAGCACGTTCGAGGTTGTGGATGGTCTGTTAGTCAGGAGATGGAGATGGTCCAACATTATGACGTAGGCAAACAGTAAGATCCTCGCCGACGCCCGAACCTCGTTTAGTGCGCGACAGAGAACTTCTTTCATTTGGTCGGTTTGAAAAACCGGCAAACGGTCCTTTGTGACAATGGTTATGTAGAGTGCGGGGGAGTCGTGTGAGATTAGAAATCGGTGAGCCATGAGGTCGCTCTCCTTTGTGAAGTTGTTAGAACTTGTTGCGAAGCTACCTTGCGTTAGAAGAAAGTGTAAAGGGCGGAGCCCGAACCAGGGGCGCAGCCCCGTTTCTTTTTGGGGGAGCTTTCCGGCGGGGCGAAGCCCCGCCTCACATCAGGCGGCGAAGCCGCCGCGTGACGTTCGCTTGAAAATCTCTGGCCGAGCCCCGCCTCACATCAGGCGGTGAAGCCGCGGCGTGACGCTCACTTGAAAATCTCTGGCCTCGTCACATCACGGGGGAAGCCGCGGCGTGAACGGCACGCGCCGGACAGTTGTCCGTTTGCTTGTCGTGATGCTGCCGACGTGAATCTCTGCGCGCCCTTGAACTCTACGGGGCGCGCGTGACGCGGCTTCGCCGCCCGATGTGAGGCGGGGCTTCGCCCCGCCGGATAGCCTAGAAAAGAGAACGGGGCTATGCCCCTGGTCCGGGCTCAGCCCGCTGACCTCTACGCCGAGTAAACCCGAACTTGCCAATTTCGATCCACGCGCTGAAAATCAACGGCAATGAGCGAGCCGTTTCAACAAGCACCTCCAACACTCGGCAACCAGTACGAAGACGATCGCGTGTTGCGGTCGTATCTCGCGCGCGTCTGTACGCGCGAGATGTTGAGCGAGATTGAACCGTCACTCCGTGAGATGGGCCAACTCGCAGCAGGCGAGCTCTATCAACTTCAACTCGCCGATCGCTTGAACGAACCAAGACTCACGCAATGGGACGCGTGGGGGAACCGTGTCGATAGAATCGAGTTGACGCCGCTGTGGCAGCGTGCCGAACGCATCGCCGTAGAACACGGGATTATTGCGACCGCCTACGAACAAAAACACGGCAGTCTTTCGCGAGTGCATCAGTGCGCACTTGCATACCTCTTCACGCCTTCAACCGACATCTACAGTTGTCCGCTCGCGATGACTGACGGCGCCGCACGAACTCTCCTCGGCTCCGGAAATCAAAGGTTAATTGATCGTGCCGTGCCTCATCTGACCACGCGCGAGCCGTCGCAGTTTTGGACCGCGGGTCAGTGGATGACCGAACTCACTGGCGGTTCAGATGTGGGCCTGTCAGAAACGATCGCGAAGGAGGAACCGGGCACTGAATCCGGTGTGCGTCCGTTTCGTTTGTACTGACGGAAATGGTTTACCTCGGCCGTGTCGTCGCAGATCGCACTGACCCTCGCGCGACCCGAAGGCAATCCTCCCGGCGGACGCGGTCTGGCGCTCTTTTACATCGAAACGCGAGACGAG
>DASZDV010000287.1:0-3218 GCA_035941575.1 Pyrinomonadaceae bacterium | reverse complement strand
GTTGCCGGAAAGATTCTCGAACATCGCCGTGACGAGTTCGATTTGCGCTCCGCAGTGTTGTATCGCACAAACTCGCAATCGCGTGTGTTTGAAGAAGCCATGAGACGCGCCGGTTTGCCATACAACATCATCGGCGGCTTTTCGTTTTACGAGCGAATGGAAGTGCGCGACATCATCGCGTATCTCAAGCTGGCGTTGAATCCAAACGACGCCATCGCGCTGCAACGAGTAATCAACAGTCCGCCACGCGGCATCGGCAAAACAACGCTCGACGAGATCGAACGACGTGCAAAGGATTACGAGCTCTCGCCGTGGGCAACGATTGCCGAGATCATTAAGAGACCTGAGAACCTCGGCACACGCGCGATCACTGCGCTAAGGAGCTTTCGTAAGATCGTGATGCGTCTCGGTCAAATGGCAGGGACCATCGATGCGGACGAAACGGCCGCGCTCCCGAGCGAATCGCCGGTTTCCGACGTCGTTCGTGCGGCAATCATCGACACCGGTTATGAAGCGTGGCTGCGCGGCGAAAGAACGGACGAAGCGGAAGGCCGTCTAGAGAACCTGCAGGAACTCGTCAACGCCGCTGTCGATTACGACGAACAAGGCCTTGAAGGCTTGCGCGAATTTATCGATCACTCAGCGCTTGTTTCCGATCAGGACGAGTACAAACGCGACGCACCGGTGACGTTGATGACGGTCCACTCGGCGAAAGGACTCGAATTCCCTCTCGTCTTCATCGTCGGCCTCGAAGATGGACTGTTTCCGCATTCACGGTCAGCCACAGATCCGGCTGAACTCGAAGAAGAACGAAGGCTCGCTTATGTCGCGATGACACGTGCGGAACGTTTTCTCTACGTCACGCATGCCATGAAGCGGCGTGTGTATGGTGAAGAGTTAGCTTCCGAACCGTCCCAGTTTTTGAACGAGATGCCGATCGACTTGCTGGAAGATCTCAGTCTCGGAAAGTCGTGGTTGTCATTCGCGCGTGGCTCGTCCGTAATCGACTACGAGCACGGCGAGTATCGCAAAGAGAAAAAGAAGTACATGGGAAAAACTTACGACAGCGCCGATTCGATCGCGGAGTTCTTCAAGCAACGCAGCCGGCAACTAGGTGAGATCAAGCCGCCAACGAAACAACAGGCTTCACCGGCCCCGAAAGCTCCGGCGGCAGGAGCAACGGGCGAGTTTGTGCCGGGTTCGTACGTGAAACACTCGAAGTATGGACGCGGTCTGGTTCTCCGGCGTGAGGGCGCCGGAGAATCGACCAAGTTGACGGTGAGTTTTCCTGGTTACGGACAGAAAAAACTCGTTGAGAAGTACGCGGGCCTCGAGAAAGCTTAGCGTCCAGCGCCTGAAGCGGCCTTCTGCGTCATCTGTGCACCGCTGGTTAACTCAGAGACGATCTCGTTCGCATTGAACACCTTTTTCAGCACTTCAAGCATTCCTCGCGAATCAACCGAAATCGCACGATTCACCGATCCGTCGTACATGAAGTCGCCGACCAGCGACTGAATGTTGCCGTCGAAGATCAGGCCAACGAGTTCACCGTTCTGATTGATCGTCGGTGAACCTGAGTTACCGCCGATGATGTCATTCGTTGAAACGAAATTGAACGGCGTACTCAGATCGAGCGCAGACTTCTTGTCGTACCAGCGCTGCGGCAGGTTGTAAGGAAACTGTCGCTTGAACGATTCAGACCGCGCGTAAAGTCCGCCGAGCGTGGTGAACGCCGGCACCTTCTTACCGTTTTCCATGTAACCCTGGACCGCGCCGTACGAGAGTCGCAGTGAGAACGTCGCATCGGGATAGAGTTTTGTGCCTTCAGTCTCAAACAACGCGCGCGCTATCCTGGCGTAGTTTGCACGATCCGGACCGTATAGTTCGTTTTCGTAGCGCTTGCGCACTTCGCGAGCTTTCGCATCGATTGTCCGCGCAAGAACGATCATCGGATCGGTTGAAGACTCGATTGCCTTCACACCACCTGCGGCTATCTCTTTCCGGTAAGCTGGATCCTTCAGCTTCGTACCGCTGATCAACTCATCAGCTCGTGCTTCCGGCGTCTTGCCATCGAGCACTTGTTTCACGAGCGGATTGTCGGCGCCCAGCAATTCAACCATGAACCCGAGCGAGTCAGCCAATTTCAGCTTTTCGAAGTCTTCGTGAATCGGCGCGGGAGAATAGAGCGCTAGTTCCAAAGACGCGCGACGCGCATCGGCGTACTCCGGCAAACGTTCGGCGTTTGGCTTTTCATTCTCACTTGCGAGTCGCACGAGAGCGCGCGCGAAGTTGAAAAGGACGCTGTTGAAACCTCCGGCCTGCTCGAAGATCCGTCGGTCGCGGATGTAGCTCGGATAAGTCTGGTGCGCTTTGGTAATCGCATCCCACGCATCGCCGTACATCTTCTGGCGCTCGGGATTAGCCGCAATCGATTTGCGCAGCGCGGCTTCTTCGCTCTTCTTCCGATTGATCAGCTCCTGGCCTTTCAACCCGGCAAGCTGGCCGCGATACACCTTCAAACTGTTCTGCACGCTGTTCAACTCGTTCTGAGCCTGACGCGTCTGCTCGTCACCCATTGCCATGTACTTCTTCAACACTTCTTCACGTCGTTCGAGTAGACGAATGATGATTGGAATGCTCGTGTCACGCAGTTCTTCGAGATGAGCAACGGTGTAAAGACGCGAAGTTGAACCAGGATTGCCGGTCACGAAAACCAGTGTTCCCTCTTTCGCACCTGCGGTGGACCACTTGAAGTAGTTCTGTGGATGAACGGGCTGGTTGTTCTCATAAACACGGACCAGCGCCATGTCGATGTTGAATCGCGGGAAGTTGAAGTTGTCGGGATCGCCACCAAAGAACGCTGCCTGAAATTCCGGCACGAACACCAAACGCACGTCGGTGTACTTCTTGTAGCGATACAGATTGTATTGACCGCCTTGATACAGCATGACTACGTCGGAACGGAAACCACTCGCCTTCAACGATTCCGCTTCAATCGCGCTGATCTCTGCGCGCCTGGCACTGAATGCTTCGGCGTCAGTGGAGTTTGCTTTGACGACGCCGTTAACTCGGGAAGTGACGTCTTCAATGCTCATCAGCACATTCAATTCGAGACTCGGTGCTTTGATTTCTTCGGCCTGAGTTCTGGCGAGGAAACCTTCCTTTGCCAAATCCTTTTCGGGTGTGCTGACTTCGCCGACGATGTCCTCGACGATGTG
>DASZDV010000286.1:0-5866 GCA_035941575.1 Pyrinomonadaceae bacterium | reverse complement strand
CTTGCCGGACTCGCCGCGGCCCTGGTCACAGTATTGGCGCGGCAGGCGAATGAAACCGGCCTCGCGGGTGTTGCGGCGATCCTTTCACTGATCATCGCGCTGCTGCTGACGATCTTTATTGTTCCACCACTGGCGCGTTCTGCGCGCGTTGAAGTAGCGAGCCTCGATTTTCCTTTTGAACCCACGAGTGGCGGCGGTGTGTTTCTTGTGATCATCATCGTCGTCGGCTTCGCTGCGTGGAACACGGGAAACAATCTCCTGTTTCTGGTTTTCTCGTTACTGTGTTCGACGTTGTTCGTCGGGTGGATCGCAGCGCGTACTTCGTTGCGCGATCTAACGGTCTCGGCCCGCTTTCCCGATCACATCTTTGCGGCAGAGCCTGCGCCGGTGATTGTGACTTTGCGCAACACCAAACGGCTCTTGCCGTCGTTTTCAATCTTTGTTGAAGCGCGTGGTCCAAGTAGTGAGCCGGTAGTTGCGGGCAAGCCGCGACGTCGTTACACGAAACGGTTGCTGGCGTATTTCAGTTACGTACCGCATCACGCGTCCGCTGAGCAGAGAGTCGAACAACTATTTCCGAAGCGCGGGCACGTTTTAATCGACGGGTTTGAGTTATCCACACGTTTTCCGTTCGGCTTCTTTCGCCGCCGTCGCAGATTGCACGCGCGCAATGTGGACATCATCGTCTATCCAAAACCGGAAGTGATCAGCGACCAGTTGCACCTGTTACCGATGTATGCCGGACGCATGCCTTCTCTGCGTCGTGGAGCGGGACACGACCTGTTTTCCATGCGTGACTATCAGCCGCAGGACAATCTACGTCACATCGACTGGAAAGCGACTGCGCGATCGCGACGTCTGACTGTGCGCGAGTTTACTTCCGAAGACGAACGTCGAATCACGATCCTGCTCGACACACGTGTTCCCGGCGAGGTGAATGACGACTTGGGGCAACGATTTGAAAGAGGCGTTGTGCAAACCGCTTCGTTGCTCAAACACTTCATCGACGAACGGGCGGAAGTCAGGCTTGTGGTGGGCGACGAAGTTGGACCATTTGGTTCGGGTATCGAACAGCTTTATCGCTGTCTGAGACGGTTGGCGTTAGTAACGCCTGTTGAAGGTTCGCAGCCTGAGTCTTTCGAGATCGACACAACGATGAAAACGAACGTGACACGCGATGCAGTCGAACACGATTATGCGATTGTGTTGACGGCAGCGGCGCCCGGATCGATACCTGCGAGTGTCTGGCGCACCAGTCACGTCATTTATCTGTGAATCCGTCAAATTCCCGTTCAACTACGTTCCTGATTGGGGCGTGCTTCGTCTTATCGGGCGCGACTGGTCTGATTTACGAAGTCCTATGGGCGCGCATGCTCGGTCTTGTTTTCGGCGCGACAACGCTCGCCGTGAGCACTGTCCTCGCCGCGTTCATGGGCGGTCTTGCGCTCGGCAGCGCCCTTGCAGGTCGCCTTGCGCCGAGAATCAAAAAGCCTGTCGCTGTTTACGGCTGGATGGAAATCGCGATCGCGGTCTACGCCTTGTTGGTCCCACTCCTGTTTAGCGGCATCGACAACCTGTACGCGTCTATCTGGCAACAACTGCAACCCGGGTTCTTCGCCTTCACGCTGTTGCGATTCGCGCTGTCGTGCCTGTTGTTGCTCGTACCGACAACACTGATGGGCGCGACGTTGCCTGTGTTGTCCGCCGCCTTGCTCCGTTCAGCGGACCACGTTCCAAATTCTGTAACACGCCTCTACGCCTGCAACCTCGCAGGCGCGATTCTCGGAACGCTCGTCGCCGGTTTTGTCTTGCTGCCAGAGTTTGGTGTTCGCAGGACGATCTTCATTGCGGCGGGCATCAACATCGTCGTGGGTTTAGTTGCGTTGACGATACAACGGCGAATAACTGTTAAAGAGGATCAAGTTCGTCGAGGGCCCGTAGTGATGATGGGCCAACTTCAGGGAGAGATCGACGGCACGCGGTTTTGGCTCTTCGCCGCATTTGCTTCAGGGTTTGTCACGATCAGCACTCAGGTGTCCTGGACGCGCGTCCTCACGATGATCATCGGTTCCAGCACTTATGCGTTCAGTATCGTCGTGGCGCTTTTCCTGATCGGACTCGCCCTCGGCGCGTGGATCACTTCCCGTACTGATCGCGCAGCAAACCTGCGTACCAGAATCATCGTCGTCGAATTAATCACTGCCGCGAGTCTCGTCTTGAGCATGTTCGTGCTCAACCGCATTCCAGGGTTGTTGATAAGTGCCGGGTTAACGTTGGAGATCAACGCGTGGCCGGGCTTGCTCGCGTTGCAGATCATGGCAGCGACGTTGTTGATTCTCGTGCCGGCACTCTTGATGGGAATGGTGATGCCGCTTGTGCTGGTGTGGGCCGGCAATCAAATCAACCCCGTGAATCGCGTTGGGCGCAGTTACGCGATCAACACTATCGGCGCAATTGTGGGCGCGTTCGTTACCGGGTTTGTCCTGATTCCAATGACGAGCACGAGGTTTACGTTATTGCTCGCGACGGCGTTTTGCATTGTAGTTGCCGGTCTCGCATATCAACCCGCGCAAACAGGTTGGGATCCTGCCCTGAAACGAAGCCTTGCGATCGGCGTGACGTTAGTACTGGTGTTGTTGCCTTTCGTGGTAGCACCGCGGATGAACCTCGCAGATCTTTCGATCGGCGCGTATGACAGTCTTGTGCGAGTGCTCGCGAATACGCGCGAGGGAGTTCCGGACAGCCAGGCGAATAGTGGGAATGTTCACGAACTGTTGATGTATCGCGAAGGTCCAACCGCAACTGTGTCCGTTCGTCGAGACGGCGACACGGTTTCAATGGCAATTAACGGCCGCACGAATGCGTCGGACAGTATCTACGACATGCCGACTCAGGTGATGTTGGGCCAACTGCCGATGCTGATTGCGCCGCGACCAAACAATGCGCTCGTCATTGGTTTTGCCACCGGAATAACGGTGGGTGCAATGCTTCAGTCGCCCGTTCAGTCAGTGACCTGCGTTGAACTGGAACCGCGCACCATTGAAGGTTCGGAGTTCTTCAATCATGTAAACAATCGGCCGCTGGACGATCCGCGCACGACGTTAATCATCGACGATGCGCGAACGTACTTGCGCGTGACGCCGAATCGTTACGACGCGATTGTGAGCGAGCCGAGTCATCCGTGGGTCCCGGGCGTCGCGAACCTGTTTACGCGGGAGTTTTTTGAACTGGGGCACGCAAGGCTGAGCGAGCAGGGGATCTTTGTGCAGTGGGTGCAGATTTATCAGTTGTCGATTGAGAGTTTGCGGTCTGTGCTCGCGACGTATCAATCGGTCTTTCCGCATGTGCTTGTGTTTCGTGTTGGTGGATCGAGCCGTGGTAAGGACCTGCTGCTCGTTGGCAGCAATCAACCGGTTGGTCTGGATCGTTTGGCGGAACGGATGGGCGATGCGCGTGTTTCGGGTGAGCTGGCGCGAGTGAATCTCCGTTCGGAAGCGGATGTCAGATCGTGGTTCGTATGTGACGAGACGCGGCTTGGGCCAGCGGTTAGCGGCGCACGGATTAACACGGATGACAACATGCACATTGAAACCACAGTTCCGCGCGAGGCGTTTCGGCCGTTGATGCAAACGAATGTCGAGTGGGTCGAAGCGCTGGCAATGCCGCGACATTAAGCGACGAACCTACAAGAACGAGCCAGAAAGAAGCACAAAAAGCACAACAAGCAAGAAGAGTTTAAGCACGATTATATCTTTTGTGCCTCTTGTGCTTCTTTGTGGCTGATTGCGTCGAGGAGCTTTTCCGCGGCTGTTTCGCCGCTGCGGATACAATCGGGAATGCCGGCGCCGCGGTAGGCGTTTCCCGCCAGAGCGAGGTTTGGCAGTTGGGCCACTTGAGTTTCAATCGTCTGAACGCGATCGAGGTGGCCCACTTCATACTGCGGCATTGAGTTCTGCCACTTCGCAACTTCTGCAAACAACGGCTTCCCGCTTATTCCCAACAACTCACGAAGATCGTTCTCGACGCGCTGGAGCATCTCTGCTTCGTCAAGCGCGAAGATCTCGGGTTGTAAGGCGCCGCCGGCAAACGCGCGCAGCAGCACATGGTTTTCAGGCGCGCGGCCGGGAAACTTGATGCTACTGAACGTGCACGCGATTAGCGAACGTTTTTCGATGAACGGCACGACGAAGCCAAAGCCGTCGAGTGGGTGTTGGATCGCATCGCGACGATAGGCGAAGTTGATTGTGGCTGTTGAGGCGTATTTGATTTGGTTGAGTTGTGTTGCGAGCGTTGGAGCAATGTTTGTTAGAAGCTCAGCGGTTACGTAGGCGGGAAGGGCTAAACAAATCGCGTCGGCTTCTTGCGTTTGGCCTGTATTCGTTCTAATCAACCACCCCTGGTGACGCTCAATAGAAGCAACGTTCGAATTCACTCTGATCTCACACCCCGCGATCACCTTTTCAAGAGCATTCACCAAAACCCCTATCCCGCGATCGAACGAAAGAAACAAGCTGTAACGCGCTCCACTGGTTCCACACTCAAGACGCGCCTTTTTAAACATCGAGAGAATCACACTCCGGTGATCCCTCTCCATCTCTAAAAACCGCGGCAGCGTCGCCCGCAAACTAAGCGTCTCCGGATCTGCCGTATAAATCCCGCCAACCATCGGCTGGGCCATCCGCTCGAGCGCTTCGCGTCCAAGTCTGCGACGCACAAAACTCGCAAGAGATTCGTCGCTCATTCCGTTAGCGGAACGCCTCGGCAGGAACAAGTCGGCCGCCATGCGCAGCTTGGCCCCAAAACTGAAAACATCCGTGGCTAAAAACGGCCAGATACGCGACGGCGCGAGTAGTTGAAAACCTTCAGGCACCGGCCGCAGCCGGCCATTCCTAACGATGAAACTGCGCCGATACTCCGCGTTGGTTTCGATCAGGCGCGACTCAATACCGAGCCGCTTTGCAAGTGCGACTGCTTCAGGCTTTTCCGAAATGAACGAATCCGGACCACGTTCGAGGAGGAAGCCTTCGCGTTCATCCGTGAGTAGGGTTCCACCCAGCCGGCCGGAAGCTTCGAGTAAAGTCAGATTTAAAGAAGGATTGAGTTCGAGGAGACGATGCGCCGCCGCAAGGCCAGAAATACCGCCGCCAATGACAACAACGCGACGCACGGCTCACCTCATCGGAAGACAACAGTCGGCAGGACAAACGTCGTGACTCGGACCACGCGATCCAACGAAGCGCGCGGGTTCGTTGTGAATACGTTCGAGCATAAGCTCACGAATCATGCGCACAAAGGCGAGATGCGTGCCGGCGGTTGCGGCGCGCACCATATTCAAACCGAGTTCTCGCGCGAGGTTCTGCGCTTCGTAATCGAGGTCGTAAACGATCTCCATATGGTCCGAGACGAAACCAATCGGTGCCCCTACCACGTTCTCTACTCCATCAGCGTTCATTTGTTTCAGACAATCCGCAATATCCGGCCCCAACCAGGGCTGAGAAGGCGAACCGCTGCGACTCTGGTAAACGACACGCCACCGATCAACGCCCAATGCGTCCGCAATTAATCGTCCCGCCTCCTGAAGCTGATCCGCGTACTCGCATGTTGCAGCCATCGACTCCGGAATACTGTGAGCGGTGAAGATCAACTGTGCGTTCGCGCGCGCGTTCTCATCAAGGTTCGAAAGCGCCTCGCGTATGTGGTCCACGTTTGCTTCGATGAAGCGCGGATGATTGAAAAACGCCCGCAACTTATCGACGCGCGGCGCCTCTGGTCCAACTGCCGCCTGCGCGTCCGCAATGTTTTGTCGATACTGCCGGCAACTCGAATACGAACTGTACGCGGAAGTTACAAAAGCTAAAGCATTGTG
>DASZDV010000285.1:0-9200 GCA_035941575.1 Pyrinomonadaceae bacterium | reverse complement strand
CACAACGAACTCGGTGACCTGTACCTGAGGCAGGGACAGTACGACGTCGCACTCGACAATTATCAGAAGGCGTTGGAAGGCTTTCTTAATTTCGAGAAGAAGGACATCGTGAACGCGGCAGTGGGTCTTGGCGACGACAAGTACAACGCCAACCTGATGCTCGCAAAGATTGGCGATGTTAACTTCCGTTTAGGCAAGGCGGATGAAGCGCGTGCCGCGTATGGCCGGATGGTGGTGAAAAAGCCCGAGAGCGCCGCAGCGAAAGTCGGGCGGCGATTTGGTGGCTTGAGTGCAATTGCCGGCGGGATTTCAACTGGTCGGGTCAGCGTCGCCGCGCCGACAGGTGGCGTAACGACTCTACTCGAAGCCAAAAAAGAACTCGATGAGTATCGCGTTTCGATCGTCTATTCCAGCTATGAATTGGGAATGGGCCGTCTCGATTATGCGAACGGTGATTTCGAGTCCGCGCGCAAGCATTTTGAGAATGCGTTGGAAGCCGCCGGCAGCAGTCTGGCGGCGATCGCCAGTCTGGGACAGGTGCGGCGCTTTCGTGCTGCATCACGGACGAGCTTGGGCGATGTCGCGCTGCGCACCGGCAAGTTTAAGGACGCGACGAAGTATTACAACGACGCGAAGAAAGGCGCGCAGGACGACAAACGGCTTGACCTGATGTGGCCTGCGCAGCGTGGCCTGGGACGCAGTTTGTGGTTACAGGCAGTACAGGAGAAGGATCCCAAGAAAACCACAGCGCTTCGCGAGCAGGCACTGACGAATTACCGCGAGTCGCTCGCAACCATCGAAACGCTGCGGCAGGGAAGTCTTCGCGCAGACGAATCGCGAACCACGTTTCTTGCGACGATAAAGGATGTTTTTGAAGAAGCTGCGACTGCGAATGCGGCTATGGCTTTGTTTACAAACGCGTCGGCAGGCGCACCGCTGAGTGGCAAGGCGCTCGAATACGCGAGCGAGGCGTTTCGTATCAGCGAACAATCGCGAGCGCGTTCGCTGCTCGATCTTTTGAGCGAGACAAACGCCGCGATCACTGAAGGCGTTCCTGCGGAACTACTCAAACGCAAGCAGGACAATCTCGATCGGCAGCAGGAGATCGCAGACATTCTGACGGGCATTAGCGTTTCTACTGACGAATTGAAAAGCAAGCCGGCAGAACTCGACGCGGAACTTGAAAAGCTGCAAACGGAGTACGAGGAGATCGAGAACCAGATCCGCACTGCGAGTCCGCGCTATGCGTCACTGACCAGCAACAAGCCGCTAACGCTTGCGGAAGTGCAGCAAAACGTACTTGACGATCAGACCGTGCTCGTGGAGTACGCATTGCAGAATGAAGATTCTTACTTGTTCGCGGTGAGCAAAAGTGCCGTCAGTCTGTTCAAACTTCCATCGCGCGGCACAGTAGATAAATTGGCTACCGATCTGCGAGCGCAATTGATTCCATCGAAACTGCAACGCCGCATCGTCGGCATCGACGTCGCGGAAGCGAATCGCGGTTTGGGCATTGCGTCATCAGCGCCGGAGGATGCGGCACCGTTCGTGGCTGCATCGAACGCGCTCTACAAAGTAGTGCTCGAACCCGCCGCCGGAATGATCGGCGAGAAGCGTTTGATGGTGGTTGCAGACGGCGCACTCAATTACGTGCCGTTTGAAGTCCTGCTCAAAACACCCGACGGCGGAGACTTCGCTTCGCTGGGCTATCTCGTAAAGTCAAACGAGATCATTTACGCGCCCTCGGCTTCAGTTGTAGCGGCGATCAAACAGCAACGCGCGAAGACTAACAGCCGTGCGCTGCTAGTGATTGCCGATCCGGTCTTCAATTCGAACGACGCTCGTGCGAAAAAGGGAACTGCCGCGGCGACAACTGACGCTGAAGTCCGTGGCCTCAGCATTCAAAGCGCGGTTGCTGATGTAACAGGAAGCACATCAGCACCGGCCGCTGGCGGAACGATGGAAGGTCTTCCATTGGCTAGGCTCAACGGCACGCGTGTCGAAGCGGAGCAGATTTCCAAACTCGCGAAAGCCTCCGGTGGACAAGCAGACGTCTGGCTTGACCTCGAAGCTAACGAGGACAATCTCGGCGCACGCGACATCAGCAAGTACCGCATTATTCACGTCGCCACGCATGGCCTGCTTAATGCCGAGCGTCCACAGTTCACCGGCGTGGTCCTGTCACTCGTCGGTAACAAGACCCACGACGGTTTCGTGCGCACGGACGAAGTCTTTAACTTAAAGCTCGGTTCTCCTCTCGTGATGCTTTCAGCGTGCGAGACCGGCCTTGGCAAAGAGAAGCGAGGTGAAGGCGTAATGGGCCTCACGCGCGCGTTCATGTATGCCGGTGCCCCGACAGTCGGCGTGAGCCTATGGTCGGTGGCCGACAAGTCCACCGCTGATCTAATGACAGACTTTTACCAGCGACTGCTGAGCACTTCCGCAAGTACTACCTCGTCAGGCGCACTTCGCGAAGCACAGCTCGCCATGATCGCCGGCAAGAAATACAGCGCACCTTTTTACTGGGCGCCATTTGTGCTCGTCGGCGACTGGAACTAAATTTGGTTTTTCATCTCTGAAAATCGGGCTGCGTTTTACGCAGCCCCCTTCTTTTCCTCACACAAAAGACACCGCCTAAACCAGTCAGCATCAGAATCGCACTCATCGGTTCGGGAATGCTCTCAGGCGTGCCTTCAACGACTAAGTTGTCGATCCGGTTCGTCCCCGTCGATGAACTCGCGCCGTTAAAGACGATGCGAAACGCAGCATTCGGATTGTTGTTGAGTCCGACGATACTCGCCAGTGTGAACACCAACGGTACCGAACCAAACGCGGTTGCCGGTATGTAAGGCGAACCGAAATCTACAAACGTGATCCCATCGAGACTGTATTGAAACTGGTTGCTATTGAAGCCGGTGCTGGTGCCTTGGGTCGCGAAGCTCACAACGATATTCGAAAACCCAAGCGTGCTGACATTGAAGGTGATATTGCGGCCGTTATTTGCGGTCCCAGTCCCGCCTTGCAGCGACACCGCTTGTCCCGCAGCGTCGCCGAGCCGCGCGTTGTTGGTCGTGCCTGAGGCGAACACAATATTGACGATGTTGAAATTGCTGATCAGCGTGCCGCTACCGTGATCGACATTTAGATCGGAATCGTTGAAATTCCAGACGGCTAACTCGTCGGCCGCAGCCGCGGGCGCGGTCGCGCTCAGCAACACCAGAACGCAGATGAGGTTGAAAGGAACTCGCCGAGTGAGACGGCGGTTTGGCTTAATGAACATACACTTCTCCTTTGATGAGGTTTTTGGACGTAAATCAGTTTGCGTCTGAGAAAGCGGAGAATCTTTTTAGAGATTCGTGAGGCTCGTCAGTAGTCGCCCGGCTCTGAGGACAGCCAAAGCTCTCTCGGTAGCGCGCAAACCATAAGACGAAATATTTCGATCGTCAATAGAAAAGTGATTTGTGTTTGACAGGATTGCTATTCCTGTGAGGTTATTTTGAATCGGAGGTATGGGTATGGGAAAGCTGTTCTTCAAGATCGACAACAGGGAAACACTCGACAAACTGATCACTGATTCCAAAACCAAGCCGGTCGTGATCTTCAAACACAGTACGGCCTGCGGAGTCAGTTCAGCCGCTTATAGAGAGATGGAGAAACTCGAGGACGAGGTGAATCTCCTCGAAGTTCAGAGCGCCAGAGACGTGTCACGCGAACTGGCAGATCTCACAGGCATTCGTCACGAAACGCCGCAGGTGATCGTTTTCAAAGATGGAAAGGCGGTGTGGAACGCTTCTCATTACGACGTCAAAGCCGGCGCGGTCCTCAAAGCATTAGAATCCAATACTCAGTAAGCCAATGCTTTTACTCACAACTGCATTGACTTCCAATCGATAGCTGCGATAAAAGCTTTGCTCTCGACAGTGTCTTTCCGGTAGTAGTCCCCGGGCCTCGCATTAGTGGTTCAACCTTTTCATCGGCGCGAACGCACATGATAAAACTACGTCTATTCCTCCAACTGCTTCTCCCGCTCTTTTTGTTTTCTATAGTCGCTCTGGCGCAGGACACGTCCGGTCCATCGCCGACACCATCGCCGTCAGTGTCCCCAACACCAAAACCGTCACCAACTCCGCGACCGAGGGTGTCCGCTATGCTCGGTCGAGTCCAGTTGGACGACATTCTCGAACTGCGCGTCGAGAATCTCGAACAATGGGCCGAAAACGAAAATAACGATCCTATGAAGCTCGTCCCGTACATCAACGGACGCGCCATCAAGGGCAACTACCCGGACGAAATCCACCTGGAAAGAGGCCGGCTGATTTTTCACTTGCAAATTACGCCTGAAAGCAAGGACGCATGGATCGATCTGTTGGGAGAGCCTACCGCGACGCGCAGCCCCGTGACGCTTAGCGTGGGACTCGAGAATGGCTCAGCCTTCGACAGTGTTCATGAGAAGGAGAACCTGGTACCTCTCACGATAATTTCGCCAGTGTACGGAATCATTGCCTTGCTCGTGATTCTCGCCACGTTGATTCTGTTACTTTGGTTGTGCCGCAGTACGAACATTATTCGCGAGCCAGGCCCTCCTGCCGTAAGCGGAAAGAAGCGACCTTACAATCTGGGTCGGGCACAAATGGCGTTCTGGTTTTTCCTTGTCTATGCCTCTTACCTCGCCATCTGGTTGATTACCTCGTTTCTCGACACGATTACTCCTTCGCTACTTGCGTTAATGGGGATCAGCGCCGGCACTGCCCTCGGGGAGGCGTTGATCGACAACGGCAAGGACACCGCAAAAACTAACCAGCTCCAGGATCTGACGGCGGAAAAGCAGGCTATCGATCAAACTGTTAGCCAGTTGCAGTCGCAAGTGGATTCAATCAACTCCGCCGCGTCCACGACCGTTACGGAACAGGCAAACCGCGATGCCATGAACCGTCAATTAATTGAAGGGCGCACCCGATTGGGACAAATCGACCAGCAGTTACACACACTCTCCGTCGAATCCGCACCTACGGTCTCGAACGGTTTCTTGCGCGACATTCTTTCTGACAGCAGCGGTTACAGTTTTCATCGGTTTCAAATCTTTGCGTGGACGATTGTGCTTGGGATTATTTTCGTGTCCTCGGTTTACAATGGCCTCACGATGCCTGAGTTCAGCCCGACGTTACTTGGACTAATGGGGCTGAGCGCAGGTACGTATATAGGGTTCAAATTCCCAGAGCAAAAATAGAGCAAAGATGGAGCCTCGCGGAGCTGAGATCGAGCCCAGAGAAATCAAACAGGAAGACGATTTCACCTTGAGCATTTTGTGGGCGGACGATCGGCGCTGCCGTTACCGCGCCGCGGAACTACGGCGCTCGTGTCCGTGTGCGCAGTGTGTAAACGAATGGACGGGCGAACGCGTGTTGAAGGCCGAGAGTATTTCTGACAATATTGAAATCAAGGATCTCAGCATTGTTGGGCGTTACGCGCTCAACTTCCGCTGGAGTGATGGTCACGAAACAGGGATTTATAGTTTTCGGTACCTGCGCGAGTTGTGTGAGGCCCAAGGACCCGGCGGGGAGTGAAGAAGAAGTTTTATGAACGAACGCGATTTTTTCAACGAGAAAGAAGAAGTAAAGAAGGCTGTTTACAGTTGTCCTCACTGCCGTGAACGCAGCGAATATGACGTCAGGTGGTTAAAGCGAACCAAGAAAGCCCAACTTCCGCGAGGCGCCAACGAACAGGACCGCGCCCGTTTTCAAAAGTCTCGGGATTACATGGTCCGCATTGACGACATGCTGGCGTGTAGAAACGTGCGTTGCCGGCGCCGTTTTGAAATACCGAGCTCACAGTCGGTGGTCTTTATCTGAAGAAAAACCCGACAGGCGTCGGATTCAGATTCCCACAGTCACTATAAACTTCGCCAAAAACCACGGATAACGGCGGCTTGCACTTTGCAGTGTCTTCTCTGGCAGGCAAACCGATATCTCTGCCGCGACTCAGAACCATGATTGAAGCTCAACAATTCCCAGGCGCGACGAAGTCGAACAACTCATTCTTGACCCCCTTTGAACGGCGGCTTGCTCCGGCTGTGCTGCCGCGTATTCCGTCGTGGCTGGAGACGTACCACCTGACGATGCTGACGCTGCTGTGGTCGGGACTGATCCTGCTGTTCTCGTACTGGGCGGCGACTGACTTGCGCTGGCTTTGGGGCGTCTCGGCAATGGTCTTTTTGCAATACGTGACCGACCATTATGACGGCAAAATCGGGAAGTATCGGGGAACAGGTCTCGTTCGCTGGGGCTATTACATGGATCACCTGCTCGACTACCTGTTCCTTTGCTCGGTCGTTATCGGCTATGCGTTCATCCTTCCGGAGCGTTCGCGTTACCAGATTCTGATCATGCTGGCGATCTTCGCGGGTTATGAAACGAGCACGTTTTTGGCGTTCGCGGCGACGGACCGGTTCAAGATTAGTTATCTGAAGTTCGGGCCAACTGAATTCCGTCTGGCACTTATCGTAATAAATGCCTTGTTAGTTCAGTTCGGCACGCGGCAGATGATCAACGGACTGAAGTATGTGAACATGGGTGCAGCGGTTGGACTGGTACTCATGGTTTACAGAACTCACAGGGTAATTTGGGCGCTGGATATGAAGCAGAAGCGCGCTTTGCAAACAGAAGACTCTGCCCTCCTGTCTGGCTAAACGCCATTGTGTCCTCGTTCGCGTGTACGGTTTACGACCGGAACGCTTGTGGGGAACGTCTTTTCCTAAAAAAATTGGTAGCTAAGTGACCCTTTTTTCGTCGCCGTTGCGCGTTGGCTGATGTGGCCTCTTCTTTGCAGGTGTAGCTGCAGTCCAGCGTTCTAGATTTAGAAATTCGGGAACTGTAAGACGGGAAATTCGTTGGATACCAGTAGATTCCACCGATAACTCGAAAAAACTAAGCAATGTCAGAGAAGAAAACAATTCGAATCGTCAAAAAGGGCGACAAGGTTCGCCCGGTCGTTAAGGCTAAGACAAACACCGCCCGCGAAACGGCGCGCGATATGGTTGGGACCGTTACCAATTGGGTTAATGAGTTTCAGCAGCGTCGCCGCGCAGAAACCACGAATGCGCTCAGAATTCTCTCCAAGACGCCTCGTGGCAGCGAAGCATAAACTCCCGCTTCCGGCAAAATTGTAAGTCTAAAGGACCCGGCAAATCCTCTCGCAGAGGATACGTGTGCCTTGCTGTTTACTGTGGCAGTTGTGCCAGGGTGCGGCCGTTTGGTTTTATTGACACGGCTATGTCGCGGCGTTAGCATCGCGCGAGTCCCGAAAAATGTGAGTGGAGGCTGGAATATGACGAGACGAAGTTCTCCACCAAAGACGAAGAGATCGCAGGCGAGGCCTGTGTTTGACAGCATTCGTAAACCCGTTGCGCCTCCCGGTCACCCGTTGTCACGAGCGAAGCCTGATGAAATAGCGCGCCCTGCCGGCCGCAAAGCAAAACACAAGAGACGTCCGGAACCGACTGAGGACGGTGAGTTCTAATCCCGGAGAATCACTCCCATTACCACATCTTCCGAAAGATTCATTGCCTGCGCGGTTGAACTACTGCTCGACGAGTATCAGCCGAAGATCGAGCGGTGTCTTGAACGTCTCAGTGACGAGCAGATCTGGTGGCGTCCGAATGAGGAGTCAAACAGCATTGGAAATCTGGTGTTGCATCTTTGCGGCAATGCGCGCCAATGGATTGTGTCGGGCGTTGGTGGAAATCCCGACACGCGGCACCGCGACGCAGAGTTTGCCCAACGCGAAACGATCGCGCGTGATGAGCTGTTGAATCTTCTCCGCTCAACGCTCGCGGACGTTGCGGCCGTTCTGAACAAACTCGACTCCGCAACGCTGCTCGAAAAACGCACGATTCAGGGCTCGGACGTTGATCTATTAGAAGCAATCTTCCACGTGACCGAGCATTTTTCGATGCACACCGGACAGATCATCCTCTTAACGAAACTCCTCACCGCCACCGACCTACGCTTCTATGATTTCTCCACCGGCACCCTGCGCCACGGTTGGCGCTCGTCAAATTGAAGAATCAGCACTCGCAGAAGCGGCTGTCTTTCAAAACAAAGCGGTTGTTGTTTAATATAGACCCGTCAGTGGTCGGAATTCTCCGGAGCTTTCATCATCATCCTTCTGGGAGCGCAATCTGAATGACCTACATCGTTGCTGAACCGTGCGTTAACTGCCGCTACACCGACTGTGCCCTTGTCTGTCCCGTCGAGGCTTTTCACCTCGACGACGATATGCTCGTGATTAACCCCGAAACGTGCATCGATTGTGATGCGTGTGTGCCGGAGTGCCCGGTCGAGGCTGTGTTCTCGGAAGGCGCCCTGCCCGCCGAGTGGTCCAACTACACCGGTATTAACGCCGAACGCGCGCTCAGCGGTTTGCCGACCATCACGGCCCGACTAGATCCGCTTTGCGAATAGGCAAAGCCAAATGACGAAACGTACAGGTTGGCTGCTAGGCGCATTGGCCCTTACCGCGGGTGCGATCGGCGCCACCACCACCTATTTGAAACGAAAGAACATGCAGGAAACGCGAAAAGCAGGCGACGTTTGGGCCAGACCCGGAATGATGGTGACGTTCCGGGCCGAACTCATGCCGGGTCGTGAGAGGCACGAACGTACCTTTCGCGTGAAAGAACTGCTTTCCAGCGGGCGAGTGTCGTTACACGATGCGGATGGTGAGCACGCAGAGAAGGAGTTCGAACCAGTCCAGTTTGACCGTCGGCTCTCTTAACCTACCAATTGTAAACCTTCCCCGGCTCCATCACTTGCAGCTTGGGAATGCGTAGCTCGTCGAGTTGTTTGATGATCTCTGCGCGATAAGTCGGCTTCAAATGCACGGCCATGATGTCCATGCCGTTGTGATTCAGCTTTTTCAATTCCTCGCCAAGCGAAGCAGGAGTGAAGTGACGAGAAACTTCAGCGAGTTTCGCCATGCCGTTGGGAAAAGACGCTTCGATGAGTAGCGCGTCGAGGTGCTTAACTTCGTTCACTAACTTCCAGAACTGTTCCGTTTCCGCAGTGTCAGAACTGAACGCCACGCTTGTCTTACCATCTGAGACTATGAGGCCCACAGTCGGTACGATGTGATTCACCGGAACTGCAACCACATTAAGATGGGCCACTGTAAACGGACTGCCAATCGGGATCGGCATATATTCC
>DASZDV010000284.1:0-11845 GCA_035941575.1 Pyrinomonadaceae bacterium | reverse complement strand
CATCGCGCAGAACGCGTTGCAGCTTCGCTGCCAAATCGTATTCGTCGATGTAAGGCACGCCGGCATCGCCTACGACTTCGATGTTTTCCGGCGTAGCGAGCGTCAAAACGCAGTTTCCATAACCCATTGCTTCCAGCAACGCTGGGTGCGTTCCGCCAACCTCCGTGGCGTGAACGTAACAATAGGCGTTCTGCTGCAACGCTCGATAGTCCTGACCAAAAACGAAACCCGTGAAGATGATTCGCTTATCGCCGCGGGCCCGCGCCCTTAAATTGCTGATGTAGCTTTCGGCGTAGGGTGCGTCGCCAACAATCAGCAGCCGGTATGCAGTGCGCACTTTTTTAAACGCTTCGATGACGAGCTCAGCGTTGTTCTCGGGTTCGAGACGAGAAACGTAGAGAACATACCGGTTCGGCTCGACGCGCCACTTTTTGACCAGTCCTCGATCCGGGCGCCGCTCCACTTCACTTCCGTACGCGATCATCGTCGACTGAGCTTTGTGATGAACCTGGTAGTAATCCTGAATGACCTGCGCGTCCGTCACCATTTCGTTAGGCAACACCGTGGACAGATACTCAGCGAGCCGGTAGTAACTATGGCCCAACCAGCCCCACTTCTTGCGTTTGTGTTCGAGACCGTCAACGTTGATTGCGACTGGCGTCCCAGTCAACCGCAGGATTGGACAGAACGGAGCGTTCGCAGAATTACAGATCAAAGCCGCGTCGAAACGCCGCGAAACTGCGTGAACCGCGGATAGAAATGCGTGGATGACCGTGTCGAAATACTTGTGACGAATTGTGGGTAACACTTCGAGCCGCACGCCGTGATATTCCAACTGCCGCGGAGAAACGTAATGGGAGCGGCAGTAGACCGTCACGTCGTGACCACGAGCCACTAGGCGCGTCGAAAGGTGTTCTGCGAAGGTTTCAAACCCGCCGTAGCTCGCGGGAATGCCTCGCGTTCCGAGGATAGCAATGCGCATTGCTAAGTTACCTTGCCGCCGACCGGTATGACTTCCGAAAGACCTGCTCGTAGACTGTTAATGTTTGGCGCGCCGTGTCTCGCCAACTGAATGCTTCCGCGCGCTTGCGACCTTTGACGCTCAACGCACTGCGCAGTTCCGAATTCTTCATCAGTTCGCTCATTGCCGCCGCGATTGCTGACACGTCAAATGGATCGACTTTCAACCCTGCATCACCCACGACTTCCGGCAAACTCGTCGCGTTACCAACGATTACGGGCGCTCCACATTTCATAGCCTCGAGCGGTGGTAAACCAAAGCCTTCGAAATATGACGGGTAAACGAAACAGAGCGCGCAGGAATACAGCGCCGGCAAATCTGATTCAGGGACATAGCCCGTCAGCACAACGGAATCGCGAACGCCCGTTTCTTCAATTACGCGCAAGGTTTCGTCGTATAGCCACGCCCGTTTACCTACTATGACCAGTTTGGGAAATCTATTTCCGCCAGAGGCGCCTCGCAACGACGCGTACGCTTTCACTAAACGCGCCAGATTTTTGCGGGGCTGAATGGAACCGACTGACAAAACGTAATCTTGGTCTATCCCGTAAGTGTGTCGCACACGTTGAAGTTCCCTATCGTCCGTGACTGGCGCGAAGTGCGTCGGGGCCGCGAGTGGAATTGCCGTGATTTTGTCCGGCGCGATGCCGTAAGTTTCAACCACATCGCGCCGTGTGTGCTCCGAGAGCGTCAGGATTTTCGCTGCGCGACGGGCGGAATGCCGCACAGTCAATCGCAATTGGGTCCGGCTCCGGCGATGAAAAGTCTGCGGCAAGTGCTCGAAAGAAAGATCGTGAATACTGACGACGACGGGACACGGGCAAAACGGCGGCGCTGTGAATTGCACGTGCAGGACGTCCACCGGATGTTTCCGAAGTTCTGTGCTGAGTGTCAGCGGAATGCGGATCAGCGGAGTGTGAGGCAGTGTTGTATGAACTTTGAAATTAGGCCAACGCTGGTGAAAGCGACTATAGGCTTCATTGGTCGTGACGTAGAGTACGTACTCGTTGACGTTATCGATTTGCGCGAGCGCCTCGATCAGGTTGGTGGCGTAGCTTTCGTTTCCTCCGAGCTTCGTCCCAACAGAATGCGCATCGATGGCGATCCGCAACCGTCTTCTCCGTTCAAGTTCCGTACGTCAAACAGCTTTGGGCCTGACTTCGAGATACAGCGCCTACTTACTCTTTGCGGCCGCAGAAGCCTGTGTCTCGTCAGTTTGCTGACCGCGCGTGTCGCGCTCGCGAATACGAGCCGCCTTGCCGCGAAGTCCGCGCAGGTAATAAAGCTTCGCGCGACGTACGCGTCCTCGTTTCACGAGGTCGATGTGATCGATGATCGTCGCGTGTAGCGGAAAGATTCTTTCAACGCCGACGCCAAAGCTGGTCTTACGCACGGTGATCGTCTCGCGTGCGCCGCCATGCTTGCGCGCGATTACGACACCTTCGAAAGCCTGCAATCTTTCTTTGGTTTCGGACTCTTTAATCCGGACATGAACGCGGACCGTGTCGCCCGGCTGAAACTCGGGAATATTCTTCCGCAACTGGCTCTCTTCAACTTTATCCAATCGATTCATTGTAAATGCTCCTTCTTTCCGCGTTCACTCAACTTCACCTATTCAATAAATCCGGGCGCTTGCGCCGAGTTTTTTCTAATGCTGCCTGCTTTCGCCAGCGTGCTATCTCTGCGTGATTTCCGCTCAACAATACTTCCGGGACTTTCATGCCGCGGAAATCCGGCGGCCGCGTGTATTGCGGATGGTCCAACAGACCCTCCGAAAACGATTCGAACACGGCCGACGTCTCGCTGCCCAATGCACCTGGCAGTAATCGAACGACGGCATCAATCAATACCATCGCGGCAGGTTCACCACCCGAGAGTACATAATCGCCGATCGATACTTCGTCAGTGACCAATGCGTCGGAGACGCGTTCGTCAACGCCCTCGTAGCGGCCACACAAAAGTACGATCTGCGACTCGCTATGTGAAAGATCCTGCGCCAACCGTTGCGAAAAAACCTCGCCCTGCGCCGACAACAGAACCACGCGCGTCTTCGGTGGCAGGTCTTCGCGCCGGTTTGCGCCTGTCAGCGCCTCAACACCCGCAAAAATCGGTTCGGGCTTGAGCACCATTCCATCGCCGCCGCCAAACGGCCGGTCATCGACGACGTGGTGCTTGTCCGTGGTCCACTGCCGCAGGTCATGCGCGGTGATCTGGACCAACCCGGCATTACGCGCGCGTCTCACGATTCCGCACTCGATCGCTTCGCGGAAGAACTCAGGAAAGATCGTGATGATATCGAAGCGTAACATCGCTCAAAGATCTACAACTCAAGTAACCCTTCGGGTGGATCGATAACGATCGTTTTGGCCGATGTGTCTATTTCAACGACGATTGGCGCGGCCAATGGAACGAGTTGTTCCTTTCCGCTGTCGTCAGTGACCACGAGGATCTCGGCGCCACCCGTTCTCATTATCGACCGAACCTCGCCGATGCTTTTGTCGGCGATTTTGACCGTGCAGCCTTCGAGTTCCCAGTCGTAAAACTCGTCTTCAGCGAGTTGAACTCGATCAGACTCCGGAACAGCGAACTCGTAACCAACCAACTGTTTCGCCTTATCAACGTCGTCGCAATCCGCGAGTTTCAGAACGACGCGATCCTTTTGAAACCAGAAATCTTCGAGTTGCGCCGTCTTTCGTTCACCTGACGGGGAAACCAGAATCAGTTCGTCGACGTCTTCGAATCGCTCCGGGAAGTCAGTCAAAAGCTCGGCGACGATCTCTCCTTTGAGACCGTGGGTTCGCACCGCTCGAGCGATCACAATCAAATCCTCGGAGCCGGTGTCGTCCATCTGGTCACTCCACGATTTCCAGAAGGTATCGTCGATTCTGCTTGGTACCGGCTATTCTTGCCAAAGATCTAAGGGCGCGAATTGTCTTGCCCTGTTTACCAATAATCTTGCCGATGTCCTGCGGTGCGACGCGCACTTCGATCAACGTTGCGCCATTACGTTGGTCGACCTCGCGAACATCTACGGTCTCTTTATCGTCGACCAGCGACTTAACGATCATCTCGATGGCGTCTCGCATGGCTTCAGTTTAGTAAGAGACTGTTAGGCTTGTGCTTCAGCAGCGGCGGTTTGTGCCTTCGCGCTGGCCTTGATCAGGCGATTGACTGTGTTCGTCGGTTGCGCGCCTTTTCCGATCCAGTAATTGACTCGTTCCAGGTTCAAATTGATCTCTGCTGGATTGCGAGTGGGGTTATAGGTACCCAGGTTTTCAAGATACGCGCCGTCGCGTTTCGACTGCTTCTCTTTGACAACCACTCGATACGACGGGCTCTTTTTCGCGCCGGTGCGCATTAACTGTATCGCTAGCAAATTGATTCTCCTATCGTCGTCGCTTCTTTCGTTTCTTCTTTAGTTTCTTTCTCGAGGGACCAACCGGCCCGGTGGGCAACGACGGCATGTCGCCGCCATCACCACCAAAACCACCCATATCCGGCATGCCGGTGATCTTTCTCATCATCTTGCCCTTCAGTCCACCACCGCCGAACAGTCCGGAACCGGAAAGCTGCCGCATCATCTGGCGCATCTCGACGTACTGCTTGACGAGTTGATTCACACTCGCGACGTTCGTCCCGGAGCCGCGAGCAATGCGCCGGCGCCGATTAGCGTTCAGGATCCGATGATCGTTGCGCTCTTCCCACGTCATCGAGTCGATGATCGCTTCCGTGCGCTTGAGCTCCTGCTCCATTTGCTTTGACTGTTCTTCAGTCATCTGCGGTATTCCCATGCCACCGAGAAGCTGATCGGGCAGCAGCTTCATTATTTTTGAAAAAGAGCCGAGCTTCTTGACCTGCCGCAATTGCGAACGGAAGTCGTCCAACGTGAACTCGTTCTGTTGCAGCTTCTTGAGCTGTTCCTCGGCTTCGCTCTGATCGACCTTTGATTGTACTTCTTCGATCAGCGACAAAACGTCGCCCATACCGAGAATTCGCTGTGCAACCCTGTCGGGATAGAACGGCTCGAGCGCATCATAACGTTCGCCCACCCCAACGAACTTCACCGGCTGCCCGGTGACCTGCTTGATTGAAAGCGCTGCACCTCCACGTGCGTCGCCGTCCATCTTCGTCAGAATCACACCGGTAATGCCGACACGACGGTGAAACTCCTCAGCCGAACGAACTGCGTCCTGACCCGTCATCGCGTCAGCGACGAACAGCGTTTCCGCCGGGTGAGTTTCGCTTTTGATCGCGACCAGTTCTTCCATCAACGCATCGTCTATGTGCAAACGTCCGGCAGTGTCGACCAGCAGCGTGTCAAAACCGGTCTGCTGCGCATGCTTGAGAGCACCGCGGACGAGTGTGAGCGGGTCGTTGGTTTGCGGATCTTCAAAGATCTGTTGGCCAGTCGCCTTGGCGATGACCTTCAATTGTTCGCGCGCGGCGGGACGATAAACGTCAACTGAAAGCAACAGCGGCTTCCGGTCCTGGTTTGCCGCTAACCAGCGCGCAATCTTGCCGGTGGAAGTGGTTTTGCCGGAGCCCTGAAGCCCGACCACCATCACCGTGTTCGGAATCTGTTTGGTAAAGACGAGGCGCGAAGACTGGCCTCCAAGTAACTCAACCAGTTCGTCGAAAACGATCTTTACGACCTGCTCCGACGGTTTGAGTTCCTGCCAAACCTGCTGACCCTCCGCCTTTTGCTGAACCGACGCAATAAAGTCTTTGGCGACTTTATAGTTGACGTCAGCTTCCAGTAAGGCCAGGCGGATCTCACGCAGCGCCGCGTCAACGTGCTCCTTTGTAAGAACGCCTTCGCCCCGCAGATTCTTCAGCGTGCGCTTTAATTTATCCGAGAGCGACTCAAACATATAACACTAGGCGTAGCTCCGCGCTGCGGACGGAAACGGAAATGATAGCGGCCGAGTTTTGGGGTGTCAAGGCGCGTAAACCACAGTGCTGCCGCGGTTTCTAGCAGCTTCTTTTTTACCTTGGTTCGGGTAGTTTGTAGGAAAGAAACTGTACGCATTTCGTCTCATGTGTTAAATTCACCACGAATCAAGCGTTCGCGCGCCTAAACCGTAAAGCTAAAGCGTGAGACGGTTCCCTCCCACAACAAGTGTAGTGAAAAGTCCACTCGATTGAACTTTTATAGGTCTTAAATGGACAAACGTGTCAGTCACGTGCCCCCGGGGCGTGACGCGGAAAACTCCCCTACGGATCGAGGTGTGGTCGATCTCGCCGATGCGCGTGTGAGGATACGCTCGCGAGTTAAGCCGACCACCGAATCGCTCACGCAGGAACTCGATGAGATTCGGTCGCTACTGGACCAGGGACGTTCCACCGACGCCAAGGATCGACTCTCAATCCTCATCTCAAACGCCCGCAGTCATCCGTCCGTGCTCGCCCTGGCGCGATGTGCTCTTTCCACAGCTCTTGAACAACAGGGCCACTATCGCGATTCGCTCGCCGCAGTTTCGATGTATGAAACTCCCGAGTCGCGTGCCAAGCTCGACAACGAAACCACCAGTTTTCTCCGCGTTCAGATCGGACTCGCCTACAACTATAACGGCGATCATCCGAAAGCGATCGCGATGTTGAAGTCTACGTTGCGTGATCAGGCTGAAATGGGTGGCGCCAGCCTGGGCCATATTTATGCGGCGTTGTCGCGCGTGTACCGGACCATAAGTGAATATCCAATTGCACGCGACTACGCTCAGCGTGCCTTAGAGAGCTTTCGTCAGAGTGGCGATTGGCGCGGACTGGCTGAAGGGTACTTCGGCGTCGGCGTTGCCGACATCCACGAAGGTAATTACGAATCGGGATTGGAAAACCTCGAACAGGCGTTGAAGCTCATCGGCGATCATCCGGCTGCTTATGTTCTCGGCAGAACTTACGCAAACATGGCCGGCGCATGCTGGTTTTTGAAACGTCCGCAGGAAGGCATCGACTACCTCAAGAAAGCGATCACTTATTACGAGCGCACGGATCACAAGACAAACGCCGCAGACGGTTATAACAACCTTGGCATCAATCTCGTTCTTATCGGTCAGTGGGACCGCGCTCAGGAAGCGCTCGAGCGTGCTTTGGCGCTTGCGACGGAGGTGGACGAACGTGGCGCTAAAGTGCCGATGATTCTGGATTCGCTTGGCGAGTTACATATGCTTCGCGGCGATCTGGACCAGGCGAAAGACTATCTGAGTCGTGCCGTTGCGCTGGCCACTGAAAATGGAAACAAGTGGTACGCCGCGCAAGCACTGCGCACACACGCGCGGTGTTACGTCGCCGTTGCCGATCCGGAAAAGGCGTTGGCAAAGGCTCGCGAAGCACTGACGCTTGCGGAAAACATTGGCGATCGCCAGGCAATCTGCGAGTCGCGATTGATTGCCGCCGAAGCCTACCTGCAAACTCGCGAACTCGACGAATGCACGCACGAGCTTCAGTTGGTAAGTGATCAGACGACCGACTCGGCGACCGATCTTGGTTTCACCGGCGAGGCTCACCGTCTCAACGGCATGCTCAACATGGCCCGTAACGATCCAGCCGCTGCCGCTCAGCATTTTGGCAGCAGTGTCTCAATCTTCGACATGTTGGGTGATCGATATCGTGCAGCCCGCGCACATCTGGAACTCGGAAGAGCGTATGCGACGATCTTGCCGGATCGTGCCGGCGAGCATCTGAGCCGCGCCCTGAACACGTTTAGAGAACTCGGTGCACGTATCGATCTCGCGCGCGCCGAGGAAGAGCTGCGCGATCTCGCGCGTTCGACTCCGGAGCGGAGCCAGGAACAGTCAGCTTTAACGCAATTGTTGACGTTGCGTCTGGCTGAAGCCGTCGCGTCGCGTGAGCTCTTGTTACGCGAACTTGCCGCCGTGATGCGCCAGGAGACCGGCGCGCAACGCGTGCTCATTACTGAGAAGGGCGAACGCAACGAACCACGCGTCATCATCGCAATGGGTTGCACGCCCGCCGATAGTGTCAAGATCGCCGTGGAGCTCAACGAAATTGATGACGAGCGATCGCGCGAGCGTTATTGTAAGAAGCACGACGTCGAGTTGATCCCGTTGAAGTCCTCAAACGCTCCGCCGGCACTAATGTATCTTGCGCCGCGCAATCGTTCTTCGTTGCCTAAAGGTGTGGCGCTCGAGCCGTTGCTGCGTGTCGTTGAATTGGGAATGGATGTTTGTGCGCTCCGAGCCGGGGCGCAAAAGACGGGCAGTCACGAACATTCGGACGAGCTGGCCGGCACGAGTCTCATGCCCGGGTTCATTCACTCAAGTCCGGCTATGACGCAGTTGGTGGAAGAGGTTCACAAGATCCGTTCGTCAGATGTGACCGTGTTGGTCACTGGTGAATCCGGCACGGGCAAGGAACTGGTTGCGCGAGCGATACATGCGATCTCATCGCGACGTGCGAAGGTTTTTGTGCCGTTCAACTGCACTGCCGTGCCGAAGGAGCTTTCTGAAGGTTATCTGTTTGGTTATCGTCGCGGCGCGTTTACTGGCGCGGTTCAGGACTCGCACGGAGTAATCCGAACGGCTGCAGGTGGAACGTTGTTCCTCGATGAAGTCGGTGATCTTCCGCTCGACGTGCAACCGAAACTGCTGCGGTTTTTGCAGGAAGGCGAGATTCAACCGCTTGGCGAGCAGCGGCCAAGTAAAGTTGATGTACGCATTATTGCGGCGACCAATACGGATCTCGAAGAAATGGTGGCACAAGGTCGTTTTCGTGAGGACCTCTATTACCGTTTGAACGTGATCCGGTTGCGCGTGCCGCCGTTGCGCGAGCGTCGTTCGGAGATTCCGACGATAGTCAACTACTACGTCAATCATTATTCGGCGAAATTTGGCCGCAAAGACATACAGATCACCCCGCAGGCGGTCGATCTCTTGATGGTGAGCGACTGGCCGGGAAATGTGCGTCAGCTTTGTAATGAGATTCAGCGCACAGTGGCTCGCGCTGAGGATGGAACGATAATCACTCCTGAACACTTGTCACCGGAGTTGAAGCGCACGTCTTCACCGACGACTCCTTCGACAACAGCTTCAATCGCATCCTTGCCGTCCTCTAGCTTGCAAGGCGGAGGCACTCTCGCCGACGCCCTGGCGGCCGTGGAACGTCGAATGATCTCCGATGCGTTGCGCCGGCATGGCGGCAACATCTCACGCGCCGCGCGTGAACTCGGCCTCACCAGGCGCGGTTTGTATCTCAAACTCGAACGTCATGAATTGAGTGTTAGCGCGTCAAAGGCAGGTTAATTGCGGCGGTTCTCGCGCCCAATTTAACGGACCTCAACGTACGCGGTCCTGAAAGGTAACGATCAGGTTTCGACGGGTTTGTGTGTAGGCGTTAGGTAGTTGCGAGTTTCCGCTGCGCAATCTCTTGCGCTATGTCGCAAATCTTGTTGATGTCGAAAGGTTTTGCGACGACCCAGTCGGCGTTGACTGCATTGCGGGTCTGAATACTGATGGCGTCGGCCCAGCCGCTGATGATCGCGAGTGGCATTGTCTTCGAACGCTGGCGGATTTCGGTGCAGAGTTCCCAACCGCTCATTTCAGGCATGCCGATGTCGGTGAAGACGGCGTCGAATCTCCCACCACATTGATCGTAGAGCGCCAAAGCAATCTCTCCGCTTTGTGCCGCAACAACTTCGCAGCCTTCGGCTTCCAGGGCTTCAATAAGCACTTCGCGTACGTGTGTTTCGTCATCAACGACCAGCACGCGGATCTTACTGTCGGAAATGGGAGCAGCGACTGAGTCGGGGATTTGGCCGTCAACGTTGGTCGAAGCCGGCAACACCTTCGGCAGCGAAATTTTGAACGTCGTACCGCTGCCGGGTTCGCTATCGACTTCTATTGACCCTTCGTGACGGCGGATGATACCGAAGCTCACGGCCAGGCCCATGCCGGTGCCGGCCTTGCCCTTAGTGGTGAAGAACGGGTCGAAGAGCCGTTGTTTTACGTCTGGTCCCATGCCTGTTCCGGTATCGCTGATGCAGACAACCACGCGATCGCGGGTTTCCTGAGTGGAGAGCCGTATTTCGCCGCCGGAGGGCATCGCGTCGATTGCGTTGTAGATCATGTTGACCAGCACCTCGCGCAGTTCTACGGCATCGCCCTTGACGTACGCCTGGCAGTCGGCGTGCAGGGCAAAACGTATCTGGGCAAACTCGGAGCGCGACTCCCAGCGTGGGCGGGTCATTTCGCAGGCGTCTCTCAGCAGATCGGCGACGGCAATGATTTCGAACTCGCGGCTGGGACGTTGGCGGGCGAAATCCTGAATGCGGCGAATTATGTGCGCACCGTCCTCGGCGCTCTTGATGATGAGGTCGAGGCCCGCCTCGACCTTCGATTTGTCGTTACTATTGCGAAGGATGAGCTGGGCGCGGCCGAGAATGCCGGTGAGGGTGTTGTTAACGTTGTGGGCGACGCCGAAGGAGAGTTCGCCGAGTGCGGCCATTTTTTGGGCGTGGATCTCCTGTTCGCGTTGGGCTTCGTGACGGCTGTGGGCGTCGGCGATCATTTCGAGGCATTTGCGAAGGCGCTCGCGGGTGGCGTGTTGTTGTGAGTTGGCAAGCAGTTGATTGGCTTGGGCGCCGATTTCGCGGCGTTCGTCGTCGGGGAGTTGCTCGCACATTTCCTCGATCATGACGAGGAGGGCGCGACCGGCGCCTTCGCGGTCGCCGCAGCGTTCCGCGACTCTGCGGGCGCGTTCGAGGATTGGTTTCGCATCCTGGCGCTGTCCGAGACGGCAGAGGATGAGACCCTGGGTTATGAGTGCCTCCGCTAGTAGTGCATCCTCACCACTATCCTCGAGAGTGCTGACCGCAAGTTGAATGGCACGTTCAGCCTGATCGTAACTCTCAGATGTTAAATACAACCGTGACAGTGTTTCATCCACTTGGGCGCGGCCAATACTGTCGTCAAAATCACTGAACAGCGTACGTGCTCGCTCAAGATGCTTCTGCGCTTCTGTCAGTCTCTTAAGGTTGAGAAGAAGAAACCCACGATTATTTTCAACGGCCGCTACATACCTCAAATTGCCCAGTAGTTCGAATTGGAGCGATGCTTCCCGATAATGTGATAACGCACAATCGAAATCAGAGCCAGGCGATTCAGCTTCCGCTAAATCCTTCAGAGTATTGGCCATTTCCGTATGAAAACGACCCTTCGTCCAAGCGCCTACCACCGATTGGAGCGCTGCAGCATGATTGAGAAGGTCTACAGCTTGCTGCAAACGACCAGAGTGTCGTTCCACAATTGCTAATCTGATAAGCGCGACAGCTTTCAGCTCGCACTCTTCCTCACTAAGAGTTGCAACGCACTTGGTAAGTGTCGAGTGCGCCAAATCGAAAAGACCTTGATGGTAGTAGCAGCATCCCAATTCGATCCGCGCTTGTGTGGTCTTTTGAAATTCGCAGACCTGCTCAAACAAAGCGACCGCTCCGCAGATCAACATCTCGGCGAGTCGTTGGCCACCGGGAATCTGCCTAGCTCTTGCGATCGCGTCGGTTAAGGCACCTGCCGTCAACAGCAATTCGCCAGCTGCAATCGATGAAAGGCCTGCCTGCTTCGGCCAGTCACCCGGTTCCCACCACAAGGCCAACGCGGCGCAACCAGCATCGTAGTCCCCTGTTTGTATCTTCTCCCAAGCGAGCGTGCACCTCGCCATCACCCGCTGATTTTCATCGAGAGAGACGCGCAGACTTTCCGGACGCGCATTGCTTGGGTAGGGAGTATCCAATGGCACTGCTGTATACAAAGTATCCTTCAACGGACGAACCGTGCTTTTTTACAAAACGTTCGAATAATTCGTGGTTTTACT
>DASZDV010000283.1:0-5031 GCA_035941575.1 Pyrinomonadaceae bacterium | reverse complement strand
GCACATCCGCGCAGCCCAGGCCATTGAAAAGGCCTTCGCTGAAGTTGGGGAAGAAACAGGTGAACGTCGCGAAGTACAGCATCTCGACATTCTCAACTACACGAACAAGGTCTTTCGTCATCTCTATTCGAAGGCCTACATCGACCTCGTCAACAAAATGCCGGAAGTGCCCGGCTGGTTTTACGACAAGCTCGACAAGCCGTGGAAGAATGAACGGCGGCGTCTCGCACTCGACAAACTAAACACGCGCCCACTCGTAAAGCTACTTCGTCAATATCATCCTGACCTGATAGTTTGCACGCACTTTCTTCCGGCAGAGATTGTTTCGTGGCTCAAGGCAAAAGAGAGGCTTTCAAGCCGGCCGGTGATCATCGTCACCGACTTCGACGTCCACGCGATGTGGCTGGTCCATCACTACGAGCAGTATTTCGTTGCGATCGAGGAAGCGCGCGTCTACCTCGAGGCACTGGGCATAAAACCGGAGAAGATCACAGTCAGCGGCATTCCAATCGATCCTGTTTTCGCGCGAAAGAAAGACAAGCAGGAGATGCGCGCCAAACACGGACTCGCGTCCGATCGCACCACGATCTTGCTTTCAGCGGGCGGCTTTGGCGTTGGTTCGGTGGATGCTTTGATCGCCGCGTTGATGCCGTTGAAACATCGCGCACAGGTAGTTGCGATTTGTGGACGCAACGAGGAGTTGAAAACGCGTCTCGAAAGGCAGGCGTCGCGTCTTAAAGCTGACGCAACAGTTCTGGTCAAACCATTCGGTTACACAAAAGAGATGGACGAACTGATGACCGCGTCGGATATCGTCGTAGGAAAACCCGGTGGTCTAACTACATGCGAAGCGCTTGCAAAGGGACTTGCGTTCGCAATCGTCAATCCGATTCCCGGTCAGGAGGAACGGAACTCAGATCATCTGCTGGAAGCAGGTGCGGGCATCAGGTGTAACAATCTGCCCACGATGGCGTATAAGTTGGACCAGTTGCTGGGAGATCCGGATCGGTTCGCCCGAATGAAAGCTAGCGCGCGTAAAATGGGTCGCCCAAACGCGGCAAAGGAGATTGTTCGGCAGTTAACAACTTTACTATGAAACTGAACAGACGCGAGTTTCTTCAGACATCGGCGCTAAGTGTCGCCGGAACGATGGTCTCTTCTGCAAACGTCGGTGAGTCGCAAAGACGCTCCGGCGCCGGCTCGCAGCGCACTCTCAAAGCACAAGACGCGAAGGTTCGCGCGCTGCTGGCGCGTATGACCCTCGAAGAAAAGATCGGGCAGATGGTCCAGGCCGAACAGAGTGCACTTAAAGATCTCAGCGACATTGAAAAGTACTTTCTCGGTTCGCTGCTAAGCGGTGGTACGTCCGACCCGAAGAGCGGCAACGGTTTAAAGGACTGGACGGATCTTTACGACAGTCTCCAGTCGCACACTGAGAAAACACGTCTGCGCATTCCGATACTCTACGGCATCGACGCAGTGCACGGTCACAACAACGTGCTCGGCGCAGTCGTCTTCCCGCACAACATCGGTTTGGGTTGTACGCGAAATCCTTCCCTGGTTGAACGCGCGGCGCGAATCACGGCTGTCGAAGTACGCGCCACCGGCATCAATTGGACCTTCGCTCCGTGTGTGACGGTGCCGCAGGACGAACGCTGGGGTAGAACGTACGAGGGATTCGGCGAGTCTCCTGAGCTGGCGAGAACGTTGGGCGCAGCGGCGGTGCGTGGTTACCAGGGCAATGATCTCAAGCACCCACTCAGCGTGTTGGCGTGTGCAAAGCATTGGATCGGTGATGGCGGCACGGTTTACGGCACCGGAATAAAATTGAAAGACGACGTACGCATACTCGATCGCGGTGACGTTCGACTCACCGAAGAGGAACTGCGACATATCCACATGCAGGGTTACTTCAGCGCAATCAAAGCAGGCGTTGGAACCATCATGCCGTCGTATAACAGTTGGAACGGTGTGAAGTGCTCGGCGAGCAAACGTTTGTTAACTGAGATACTGAAAGATGAGCTGGGCTTCGAAGGTTTTCTGATTTCAGATTACAACGCAATCAACGAGATTTCCGGCGATTACAAGTCACAGATCGAAGCATCCACGAACGCGGGCATGGACATGTTCATGGTGCCTAACACCTATCGCGAGTTGTACGCGTTGTTGCTGGAACTCGTGAAGGAGAATCGCGTGCCGGTGTCGCGTATCGACGACGCCGTAACGCGAATACTCCGCGTGAAGTTCGCGATGGGTTTGATGGACCCGGGACGTTCGCAGCTTGCCGATCGCGCGTTGCACAAACGCTTTGGGTCCGCGGCGCATCGTCATGTGGCGCGCGAGTGCGTGCGTGCTTCTCTGGTCGTGCTGAAGAATGAACGAGCGACACTGCCGGTACGGAAACAATTAGCGCGCATTCACGTCGCCGGTAAGAGTGCAGACGATATTGGAAATCAGTGTGGCGGTTGGACCATCAGTTGGCAGGGCAACAGTGGCAACGTCACTACTGACGGCACCACGATCCTGAAAGCGATTCAGCGGAGCGTCTCGCCACAAACAAAGGTAACGTTTTCGAAAGACGGCTCGGGCGCAAGCGGTGCTGATCTGGGAATCGTGGTAATCGGCGAAACGCCTTATGCCGAAATGGTAGGCGATCGGAAAGACCTCACTATCGATGCGGCAGATGTCGCCGCGGTTGAGGCGGTCAAACAAGCCGGTATGCCCGTTGTAGTAGTGTTGATCTCCGGACGACCGCTAATCATCGATAAAGTAATTGACAAAGCGGACGCGTTTGTCGCGGCGTGGCTTCCGGGAACAGAAGGACGCGGAGTTACCGACGTGTTGTTTGGCGATTTCGCGCCGGCAGGAAAACTCTCGGTCTCGTGGCCGCGATCGATGGACCAGATTCCAATCAACGCCGGCGACGCCCATTACGATCCGCTTTTCAAATACGGGTATGGGTTACAGTATTCGTAAAGCAACGCTTGAAGATCGTAGCCGGATGGAACGGTTAATCGCGGAGTCGGCGCGCGGACTCAGTCGAGCGGATTACAGCGATACGCAAATCGAAGCTGCAATCGCGACTGTGTTTGGCGTCGACACCGACCTCATTGAAGACGGCACCTATTTCGTAGTTGAGAGCGACGACACGTTAGCTGCGTGTGGCGGGTGGAGCAGACGAAAGACGCTGTTCGGTGGAGATCAATTTACCGTCAGAGACGCGAGTTATCTGGATCCTGAAACGGAGCCGGCGAAGATTCGCGCGTTTTTCGTTCATCCGGATCACGCGCGGAAAGGGATTGCAAAGACGATGCTCGAGCGCTGCGAGCAGGAGGCAGCGAATCACGGGTTTCGTGCTATGGAGTTGATGGCGACGTTGCCGGGGCTGAAGTTTTATAAAGCGTGTGGGTACGTGGACCAGGGTGATTACGATCTTCAGTTGATTGAAGGTGTGAAGCTCGAACTAGTGCCGATGAGAAAAGATTTGAGAGGGAAGGCAGGCGCATGAACGAAACTGACAGAACGAACCTGGCCGGTAAGAGAGAACTTTTGAGGCATACGATCGCTACGCTTGCGTATCGTGGAGGCAAAGCTGTCGCGAATGCGCCTGAGGGTTTCGATCAGTTTCTCGCCGGCGACACGACGCGAACGCCCGGCCAAATCCTGGCCCACATAGGCGACCTGCTCGACTGGGCTTTGTCGATTGCAAGCGGAAAGCAGACCTGGCACAACTCAACCCCGCTGGCGTGGAACGATGAGATCGCGCGCTTTTTCACAGCGCTCAACGCGTTCGATAGTTATCTCGCATCCGATGAGCCATTGAATGCGCCGGAAGAGAAGTTGTTTCAAGGCCCAATCGCGGACGCGTTAACACACGTCGGACAGATTGCGATGCTGCGACGCATGGCGGGTGGTCCAATCAAGGGTGAAAACTATTTCCGAGCAGAGATCGAATCCGGCAGAGTCGGCGCCGATCAATCCACACGCCGTACTGAGTTTGATTAGACTTTGCGCACGGAGGACCGGCGAGCTAGAGATAACTTTCACATGCAGGGGTTTTGATGTTATGCTGCGAGCCACGCAGCGTCTCTGGACCGCGAAGAATCACGGCGATGGCACAGCAGAACTCCTTCGATATCGTCTCGCAAGTCGATTCCGCAGAGATCGTCAACGCACTTAATCAGACTATCAAAGAAGTCCGCCAGCGCTTCGATTTCAAAGGCAGCGCGGCCAATGTCGTGCTCGAAAAAAGCGAACTCATACTCAGCGCTGAAGACGAAACCAAGCTGCGCAACATGAACGACATTTTTCAGCAGAAGCTTGTGCGTCGCGGTGTCCCGTTGAAGGCGCTCAGTTATGGGACGGTCGACCCTGCTGCGGGTGGCACTGTCAGACAACGCGCTCAGATCCAGGAAGGTATTCCGCAGGAGAAGGCGAAGGAAGTCGTAAAGTTCATCAAAGACAGCAAGGCAAAGGTGCAAGCGTCGATTCAAGGCGATATCGTTCGTGTTACGGGTCGCGATCGCGACACGTTGCAGGACATCATCGCCAAGCTCAAAGCGAAGGATTTCGGGATTCACATGCAGTTCACAAACTATCGCTCAAACTGAAGCGACGTTTTCAGCGAACAGCAACAGCATGACTCTTTCAGGCCACACAATCGCACTCGACGAAGAAGCCAGGAGTTCCGCGCGCCGGATCTTCAGTTTGATTGCGAACGAACTCCAGCAAGTGGAGATCGAGTTTGAGCGCCAGGCGCGTTCGAATGTTCAGGTGATTGCCTACCTGGGCGAGTACTTGCGCAAGTCGGGCGGCAAGCGTGTGCGTCCTGCGTTGACGATTCTTTCCAATTACGCTGTTGGCGGTGAGGGTGGCCGTTACAACTCCATTCGCATGGCGACGGTGATGGAGTTTCTTCACACCGCCACGCTGGTCCATGACGACATCATCGACAAAGCAGACACGCGCCGGAACCGTCCGACCGTCAACGCGCTTTACGGTAACGAGACCGCGGTGTTGATGGGCGACTGG
>DASZDV010000282.1:0-2762 GCA_035941575.1 Pyrinomonadaceae bacterium | reverse complement strand
AAGCACGCAACGTCGACTTCCGCGTCTCGATCATGCCCACGATTCACGGCGAAGACGCGGTCATCCGTATTCTCGACAAGGAGCAGATCAACGAGGAGTTCCGCAACCTCAATCTGAATGTAGTGGGATTTGCGGAAGAAGACTTAAGAAAGTTTCGACGCTACATCGCAGAACCGTACGGCATGGTCCTGGTTACTGGTCCAACCGGCTCCGGAAAAACAACCACGCTCTACGCCGCGTTGAACGAAATCAGAAACGAAGAAGACAAGATCGTTACGATTGAAGATCCGGTCGAGTATCAGTTGCACGGCATCACGCAGATTCCGGTGAACGAAAAGAAAGGACTGACATTCGATCGCGGGTTGCGTTCAATCCTGCGTCACGACCCGGACAAGATCATGGTCGGCGAGATTCGTGACACCGAGACGGCACAGATCGCTATTCAATCGGCGCTGACGGGCCACCTGGTTTTCACCACGGTGCACGCTAATAACGTCATCGACGTGATTGGGCGTTTTCTGAACATGGGTGTCGAGCCCTACAACTTCGTCTCGTCGTTGAACTGCGTGTTGGCCCAACGGTTGATTCGCATGCTGTGTCCGTATTGCAAACGGCAGTACCGGCCGACCGACGTTGAGTTGTCCGAATCGGGCTTGAGACCGGACCAGCACCAGGATCGCCCGTTCTACCAGAACGTGGGTTGCGATGCCTGTAACCACACCGGCTATCGAGGCCGCACAGCTATTCACGAATTGCTGGATTTGTCGGATAATATCCGCGAAATGATTGTGGAGCGGCGGCCGGGTTCGGAAGTCCGGCGCGCAGCGGAGGCCGAGGGGTTGACGAGCCTGCGGGAATCCGCCTTACAGAAGGTTTTCAGTGGGATTTCGACCTTGCACGAAATCAATCGCGTAACCTTCGTCGAGGAACTCGACGCGAGCAAGTAGCATCAAAGCCCCGACCGCAACTCCCCGCAGCAAAACCCTCTCAGAAACTGGGGATTAAACCGTAATAACTGCCGGTACTAGATAGCAGAAATTCGACGGGTTTAAGCGGAACTGAAATATTCTGCTCGCGTGTAAAGAAACTGGCCGTCCCGACCTTGCAAGTTGAACGTCACGGCGGCATTATTAGGGTCGCTAACTTTCCGCCTCTCGAGTAAAAACGCCATGAGAAACAATAATCGAAGTCGCACACTCATATCGCTCGTCCTGGCCTTCAGCATCCTGTCTTTGCCGCTGACGGCTTTCGCCAAAAAAGGCGACAAGAACTTCAAACGCGGTATGGATTACGAGAGAGCGCAGCAATGGGACAAGGCTGCGCAGGAGTTCACGCTGGCCGTGGCTGCCGACCCGTCAAATATGGAGTATCAGCTCCACTTCCGGCGGGCCAGTTTCAATGCCTCGCAGCATTACATGCAGCAGGGGCGGTCGCTCGCTGAACGCGGCGATTACGTTGGAGCCTACAACGCCTTTCGACAGGCATACGGTTACGACGCGGTGAACGAGCTCGCTGTATCGGAGATGGAAAGGATGCTGCGTTTGCAGGCGGTCAAGGACGGACGAACGCCTGGGAATGGCAATGGCGACGGTAATAATACGAAAGGAACTGAAGTGCCCGAGGGCGGCAATAACGTCCCGGCAAGCCAAGCGCAGGATTTCGTGTCGCCACGCGAACAGCAGCTTCGCATTATCAACTACACCGGCGATCTTAAATCATTGATTCGCAGTCTCGCCGAGCAACTGAACCTTAACGTCATTTTCGATCGGCAGTCGTTTACGCAGTCGCGTCCGATTGATATCAACCTCAAGGACGTCACCACCGCACAAGCACTCGATTACGTGTTTCTCCAGGAAGGACTCTTCTTCCAGAAACTCAGCCGGCGAACAATACTCGTTGCCGATCAGGCGCGACGCCCGCAGTATCAACAACTCGTGCTGAGAACGTTCTACCTCTCAAACATGAAACCGGCCGATGCGCGTACGCTTGTGCAACAGGCGATTCCGCCGTCAGTGGGCCGCCCGCAGACGATCGTGGTTCCTGACGATGCAACGAATAGTTTGACTGTTCGCGACACGGCTGAGAACGTGCGACTCATTGGCGAACTGCTGCAAAGCGTCGATAAGGATCGCGCCGAAGTCGTGATGGACGTCAACATCTATGAAGTGTCCAAGAACGACCTGCTGCAATTCGGCAACCAGATAGGCACGACTATCGATACCGGTATTGGCGGTTCACCGGGCTTCTCGTTGTTGACCGATAACGGCGTCATTAACTCCACACTGCGCGGCGTGAGTCTTGGTTCGCAGATTGCCGGTGTTCCGACCTCGCTGGCGGCAGCGCTCGTGATTCCACCCTCAGTGTTGCGCGCCTTCCGCAGCCGCGATAACACGAAACTGATCGCGTCGACTCAGGTTCACGCGTTCAACGGCGAAGAATCTTCGGCTCGTATCGGACAACGCGTGCCGGTACAAACAGCGCAGGCATATCCGTTTGGTGTGCAGACTGGCACGCCCGTTCCGGGCACCGGAGCGTTTCCGAGTGGTGGTTTCCCCGTCATCAACTATGAACCGACGGGCTTGACGCTGAAGTTTACGCCGCAGGTCTTTCCGAACCTCGACGTGCAAGTGAAGATGAACATCGAGCAGAAAGATGTGCTCGGAGCGAGCACGTTAACGCCGACGTTTACTGAACGTACGATGACCGGCACTGCGCGCATTCAGAACAATCGCACGATGATGCTGGCCAGCATTTCCACCGAC
>DASZDV010000281.1:0-2971 GCA_035941575.1 Pyrinomonadaceae bacterium | reverse complement strand
CAACGCATTCTGTTCGTTGACGAGGCTGGCCTTCTCGTTGGTGGCCATCAGGAACTTGCCCGGCGAGTAAACGACGTCAACGATCTTACCCGGTATCGGCGAGCGATTAATGTGGACGTCGAACGGCGAAAGGAAAATGCTGATGAGGGTGCGTGCGTCTTCCGTCGCGTGCGATTCGATGCGCGTCACGCGGCCATCGGCCGGTGAGACCACCACATCCGGATCGCTGGGTGGCGTTCGTTTGGGGTCACGAAAAAAGAAAGCCATGAACAGAGCGACTATGAACAGAAGCAGCCCGACGTACCAGAAACCAAGAACGGTCGCCGCTACACTCAGCAATAGCGGCACTACGATGTAAGGAATACTTTCTCGAACGATACTCAAGCAGTTTTTAATTACCTATATCAAAAAGGGACGCGTACTCTTGGTTCCACGTCCCCTTCAAAACTTTTTGCGGAGAAACTGACCCGGCAGTTTCAGTGACTCAGACTCTGCGACTTCTGGTATTGCAACATTATCGAGTACATTTGATCCTTAATTGCGAGCTTCTTCTTCTTAAGAGTAATCTCCTCCAGTTGTTCTTCGTCGCTCGGATAGCTGAGAGATGATAACTCGCTGAGACGTTCTTCGTATTTGTGGTGTTCTCGCGCTAATTCTCTAAACTCTGGGTCGCGGCTTATCAACTCTTCTTTCAGACTATCCGTGGTTGCGATGTCCATTTCGTGCATGTCTCCTTTCAGTCAGACGGATGGAGTGGGCAGGATGGTTGGCGGAGGTTAAAACGAGCTCTGGGACCTCCATTGAATTATCTCGCACGCAAAAATGTTAGCCCAACAACTTAGCCAACGCAAGCTGGTAGTTTGCTTAATTTGACCTTAAATCCAGGCTCATTACGACCGCATCTTCGAGCGGCTCGGAATAGTAGTTCTGGCGTTTCGCAATTGCCTTAAACCCACACTTTTCATAAAGCGCCTGAGCCGCAGAATTTCCAGCGCGCACCTCAAGAAAAGCGGCTGTAGCTTGTCTTTTTCTGGCTTCTCCGAGCACGCTTCCGAGCAGCGCGGCCCCGTAACCGCGCCGGCGGTACTGGTCCCTGACAGCGACGTTGTTGATGTGCAGTTCGCCCGCTGTTTCCCGCGCCACGATGTAGCCGACGATTTGGTGCGGATCAAGACTGCGCAAGTGGACCGGTTTAGCAACAAGCATCAGGTCGCGATTGCTGCCCTGCAACTCCGCGTAGTAGGCGGCCCAACCCCAGCGACTCAGCCCTGACTTCTCCTCGATCTCCACCACCTCCAGCAGGTCGTGTTCGGACATGCGGATAATGGAAATCTCCCCGGCCACACCTTGTAGTTCCACGGCACCCATCAAACTTTCAACTCCGCATCAGACGGACGAACGTAGATCGCGCGCAACGCTTCGGGCGCCACCGTTTGATTCGCTGCGAAATTCGCTCGAGCAAGTGCAGCGACGTACTTCGCGAGGTTTTCCTCGCGCGGTGCGATACGCCAGTTCTTGCCCGCCGCAGCGCTCTCAATCAATTCACGCTGCGCGTGCGCTCCTTCGCCGCACCACAACACCTCGTCAAGCGAACCGTATCTTTCGATCAATTTTCGCGGCGAGATGTGCGATGCGTCGTCCAATGCGGTCACGGCAACGTTTGCCGTGACTGAGAACGATTGTGCAAAAACCTCGCCACGGCCGGCAGGCAGCAACGCCACTGACGTATTCCACGCGCCGCCAGCAAGAGCCACCGCCTGGAGTGTTGGTATTGCGGCGCACGGTCGATCGAGAGTCGCAGCTAATGCCTTGACCGTTGCCAACCCGATTCGCAAACCCGTAAAACTTCCAGGGCCTGCGGCAACAGCAAAGAGATCGACATCGGAAAGTTTGACTTCAGTTTGGGCCAACAGCGTGTCGAGATCCGCAAGGAGCGTGTTCGAGTGTGACACTTGCGGATCACCCTTAAGACTTCCAATCACTTCCGCGTCGCGCATGATCGCGATGCTTCCCGCGAGGGTCGCCGTCTCGATAGCAAGAATCACAGGTTCAGAAGACATCTTTACAACTTCTCGAGCGAGAACTCATCGAGCCACAGCAGACCGAAGATCGGACACGGCGCGGGCTGGCAATCATCTCTCGCTAAACGAATGGACACCGCCCCGGTATTTGGGGTTCCCGTAAACTCAATATGCATCTGTTGCCAGGAGTCCGTCGATCGCGGGAACGCGTCCGACTTCGCAATTACCTGATTGCTCGTCGCGTCAGTAAGTACGATACGAGGCGGACCACCAGTTACTAGATCCTTTGTCTTTACTGCGAAGTTCAAACGGTAACGTTGCCCCGGGTGAACAACGATCGTTTGCGACAACAACGGCGTGCCCGGATCCCACGCGCCGTCTAGACTGATTTGCAAACTTTTCGCACCGCCGAACTTCTCCGAAACATCGATCGCAAATTTCGAATTCGCTGGTCCTTCGTAAACGTTCCAGCGAAAGTACGAGTTGTTCGACAGCGGTTCCTCGAATCCGCCATTAACAACACCTTCGCGCGTTTCACTTCCCTTCCAAAGCTCAAACGCGTCCTTGTATTGTTGCGCAGCCGCCAACAGCCGTACCAGTTCCTCTTTATTCTCAGCGGAAAGCGGCGCGTTGAGCAAACGCACCTGGTTGTGTACCTCAACTCCTTTGCCTTTCGCTGCAAGAAAACGGGCGAAAGCGAGTCGATTGTTGTCGTTGCTGATCTGAAGAAGAGTCTCGGTCGCTCGTGCGTCCGCCGTGAATCCCCAGGCCAGGTCGATCAAACTCGGTAGAAGTTTTTTATTCCTACTCGAAGCGTATCGCAGATCGGCAAACGCTTCGTCATACCGTCCCATTCGCAGGAGTAGATTGCCACGTTGCCAACGAGGCTTCGCGTAGTAAGGCGCCCAACGCACAGCCTCATTCATAGCTGCTAGTGCGCCTTCGTTGTC
>DASZDV010000280.1:0-6549 GCA_035941575.1 Pyrinomonadaceae bacterium | reverse complement strand
TGCTCGCCGCGGCGATCCCGATGCATTGGATCGTTTTGTTAACGCCGATGCCTCATAAACCGATCGCGATCGTGGCGATTCTGACGATCTATCACAACCTTCAGTACCACCGGTTGATCTGGTTTCACAATCAGAAGTACTCGCAAAAACGCGAAAAATACGGCGCGGCTGAACTGATCAGCCGTCGTCTGCTCTACTACATCGCGTTCGGCATCATCTTCGGTGTGATCTACCAGGGTCCGCGCCAGTTACTCGGTTATCTTGGTTTGCAAAACGCCGCTGCCGGAATTGAACAGCCGTTTGCAATTCAGTTAGGCGTTTCGTTTCTCTGGGGCTACGCGTTTATCCACTACTATCTCGATTCCAAGATCTGGCGCGTGCGTCGCGACCCGTCGGTTGGAAAAGCTCTGCACATTAACTAAATGGTTACGAAAACCGAGATCGAGTTGAAGGTGAACGGCGAGTCACACACGCTCGACGTTTTCCCGATGGCGCGTTTGCTCGACGTGCTGCGCGAGGACTTGCGGCTGACCGGCACGAAGGAAGGCTGCGGCGAGGGCGAATGTGGCGCGTGCACAGTGATTCTCGACGGTCAAATCGTAAATAGCTGTCTCGTTCCTGTGGTCCAGGCGAATGGCGCAAACATCACGACGATCGAAGGCGTCGCAAACGGCGACGAACTGCACGCAGTGCAGCAAGCATTCATCGATCACGGTGGCGCGCAATGTGGTATTTGTACTCCGGGAATGATTCTCGCTGCCGTCGATCTGCTTGAACGAAATCCCTCGCCGACTGAAGCCGACATTCGCAACGGCTTGGCGGGAAATCTTTGTCGCTGTACCGGCTACATGAAGATCTTCGAATCGGTTGTTCGTGCTTGTAAGAACTCGCACAAGTGAATGAGAGCCTACGTCCCTCAGTATGAACTGATCACGCCTGCCTCGCTCAACGATGCTCTCACTCTGATCGGCAATGAGCCCGGCGTTTGGAAACCGTTTGCCGGCGGCACGGATCTGATGGTTCTCTTGGAGGCCGGCAAGCTCCCGCATCACAACTACGTGAACATCTGGCCACTCGGTGAGTTACGCGGCATAGAGATCGCTGACGAACATGTCACCCTCGGGGCGTTGACGACTTACACGGAAGTGCAAGCGAATGACATTTTGCGTCGCGAGTTCCCGATGCTGTGTCAGGCGGCGAGCGAAACAGGCGGCTTGGCTATTCAGAATCGCGGCACACTCGGTGGCAACATCGTTAATGCTTCACCTGCTGCCGACTCGCCACCAGCATTGCTGGCGTACGATGCAGACATTGAGTTGGTGTCGAGCGACGGCTCGCGCTGGCTCGCTTACGACAGTTTTCATACCGGCTACAAGCAGATGGCCATTCGTGCGGACGAACTTCTTACGCGAATTCGTCTGCCGCGACAAACAGCCGAACTAAAGCACTACTACCGCAAGGTTGGCACACGCAAAGCACAGGCAATCTCAAAAGTCTGTTTAGCAGCGGTTGCGCGCGTTGAAGACGGGCGTATCGCAGAGACAAGAATAGCGCTGGGCAGCGTCGCCCCCATCGTTCTTCGGTGCAAACAAACTGAAAACGCACTGCGCGGGAATGAGCTAAATGACGATACAATGAAGGTGGCGCGCGCCACGCTGATGAGCGAGATCGCGCCCATCGACGACGTGCGCTCGACTGCCAGTTATCGTCTGCGCGTGGCCGCTAATCTGCTCGTCGATTTTCTGAAGACCGCAAGATCTTAAAATCCCAGTCTGAAGGAAAACTGAATGTCGACCCCCGAACTCGTGTTTCAGCGACAGGCCGTTCGGCCAATCGAATGTATCAAGGGTGCCTGGGCCATGGTGAAGGACCAGTATTGGTTGTTCGTTGGTATGTGCGCCGTCGGATTACTGATCGGCTCCGCTGTACCGCTCGGCATCCTCGTCGGTCCAATGATGTGCGGACTGTACATGGCGTTTTTCAAAGTGCGGCGTGGCGAGCCAATAGAATTCGGCATCCTCTTTAAAGGGTTCGATTACTTTGGTCCAAGCGTCGTGGCGACACTGTTGCACATCATTCCAATTCTCGCGATCGTCGTGCCCACGTATTTGTTCTTTTACGTCAGCATGATCTTGTCGGTTGCGGCGCAAGGAGGCGATGAACCGAACCCAGCGGCGTTTTTTGGTGTTTTTGGATTCTTCATATTCGTGTGGATCGGGATAATCCTGCTGATTATCGTGATCTCGATCGGCTTCAGCTTTACTTACCCGCTGATCGTTGATCGCAAGCTCCAGGGATTCGATGCCGTCAAATGGAGTTTCAAGGGAGCGATGCCAAACTTCTGGCGTCTCCTGGGCATGACGTTGCTGACCGGCCTGTTAGGTGTCTGCGGAATGTTGCTGTGTTACGTCGGCATCTTTCTCGTGTTTCCCATCACCTACGGCGCACTCGCTGTGGCGTACGAACAGGTGTTTGGTTTAAGCCGACCGGGTGAAATGGCTTCGAACCTGCCACCACCGCCACCAAGTTTTTAGTTTCCGTATGTCGATTCCGGATCTGATCATTCGTGGGCAAACCGTAGTGTCGGCGGATGCAATCGGTCCGGCGTCAATTCACATTAGCGACGGAAAGATCGTTTCCGTTCACGGATACGATGAGATTGTGGATGGGTGTGAGGTTGTCGAAGCCGCCGAGAGTTCTGTCGTTATGCCGGGGCTCGTCGATACGCACGTTCACATCAACTCTCCAGGCCGCACTGAATGGGAAGGATTTCCAAGCGCAACGCGTGCTGCTGCTGCCGGTGGTGTGACGACCCTCATCGACATGCCGCTCAACTCGATTCCTCCGACAACCACACTCGCTGGTTTCAAAACAAAACTCGACGACGCGCGCGATAACTGTTTCGTCGATGTTGGTTTTTGGGGTGGTGTTGTTCCCGGTAACACCGGTGAGTTCGCGCGAATGTTTGCGGCAGGTGTGGTTGGTTTTAAGTGTTTCCTGGTGCCTTCTGGTGTTGATGAGTTTCCGCAAGTAACTGAAGCTGATTTGCGACAGGCGATGCCTGAGCTTTCGCGACTCGGGGCAATGTTGATCGTTCATGCCGAACTGCCTGGTCCAATGAATGCTGTTGCTGCCTCGCTTCGCGGAACTGATTACAACTCCTTTCTTCGTTCGCGTCCTCGTGCGGCCGAAGATGAGGCAGTTGCTCTCATGATCCAGTTGAGTCGCGAATTCGATACGCGGGTTCACATCGTGCATCTTTCGTCTGCCGGTGCGTTACCGTTGTTACGTGAAGCGCAAGCTGCGGGTGTGAAGATTAGCGCGGAAACGTGTCCCCATTATCTGCACTTTGCGGCGGAAGCGGTTCCGGCAAACGCGACGGAGTTCAAATGCTGTCCGCCGATTCGCGAAAGCGAGAATCGAGAGAAGCTGTGGGACGGTTTGGCTGACGGAACAATCAGCATGATCGTTTCGGATCACTCGCCTTGTCCGGCGTCAATGAAATTGCGCGAGAGCGGAGATTTTATGGCCGCGTGGGGAGGCATCGCGTCGTTACAACTGCGGTTGCCGGTTGTGTGGACCGAACTTCAGCGCCGCGGCTTCTCTCTACGCGAGTTAACTAAGTGGCTTTGCACGAACCCCGCGCGCCAGGTTTCCCTCGAACGACAAAAGGGCGCGATTGCTGCGGGCTTTGATGCTGATATCGTCATCTGGAACCCCCACCGCGCGTTCGTCGTCGATGCGCAGCATTTGCAGCATCGCCACAAACTCACTCCCTATCAAGGCGAACCGTTAAATGGCGTCGTGGAAAAGACTTTTCTTCGCGGAAGAAACATATATGATGAGGGCCACCAAGAGGCACAAGAAGCACAAAAACAGTCAAGAAGGGGAAGGCTAATATATGGCGGCAGATCCTCACAGCCGTAGCATCTTCACACTTTGTGACATAATTCGAGACCAGTCTAGAAATTCACAGGTATTTGCGGAGCGGGTTCACCGAAAGGATTTACGAAAACGCACCCGCGAATCGACTACGAAAAAGGAAATCAAAGCCGAGCAACAGAGGCGCATGAAGGTTTTCGATGAAGATGGAACGCTACTCGGGTTGTTGACTGCCGATTTGTTCCTGGACGAGCGCGTTATCTGCGAAATAAAAGGCTGCAGTGCGCTAGTTGATGCGCATACAGCGCAGTTGTTGGGGTATCTTCGAGCCGCGCGAATTGAGCACGGCCTGCTCATAAATTTTGGCGCACCTAGACTTGAAATAAAGAAGTACATCTTGACCTGACTTGTGCTTCTTGTGCCTCTTTGTGGCTACATGGACTTCACAGAATTAATCGATCTCGCTTCAGAAAAAGTCGGCGGCGCCGTGCTCGTCGCGAATGACGACTTCTTTGCGCCGAAAGAGAATCTGTTGAAAGCAAGCGAGCCGATCTTTATCGAAGGCAAGTACACTGATCGCGGTAAGTGGATGGATGGTTGGGAGAGCAGGCGCCGCCGCACGCCCGGATTTGATTGGTGCATCATCAGGCTCGGCCTGCCTGGCATCGTTCGCGGTGTGGTTGTGGACACGAGTTATTTTCGCGGCAACTATCCGGAACACTGCTCACTCGAAGGCGCGGTCTTCACCGGATTACCAACCGAAAATGAACTACTCGACGAATCCGTGCAGTGGATACCGTTGCTGCCCCAGATGCCTCTCGCGGGCGACACGCGCAATCATTTTCCAATCGATTACGGCGACCGCATCACTCACCTGCGCTTCAAGATCTTCCCGGACGGTGGCGTTGCTCGCTTGCGCGTGTACGGTGAAGTTGTGCCCGATTGGGAACGGCTAAAACGTACCGGTCAGATCGATCTCGCCGCGGCAGAAAACGGCGCACTGGTCCTTTCATGCAGCGACATGTTTTTTGGCCACCGTCACAACCTCATCATGCCCGGCCGTGCAGCGGACATGAGCGACGGATGGGAAACAAAACGACGGCGTGGTCCAGGACATGATTGGGCCATCATCAAACTCGCTCGTCCAGGCCAAATACAATCCGTCGAAGTGGACACGTCACACTTCAAAGGAAATTTTCCCGAGAGTTGTTCGTTAGAAGCTTGTAACGTTTCATCTTCGACGGCGCAGGATTTGACTGACCTGTCCGTACCTTGGACCAACGTCTTGGACCGTACGAAACTCCAGGCGCACACGCGCCATTATTTCGATCGGGAATTGAGCGACGTGGGAATCGTCTCGCATCTCCGGTTCAACATTTTTCCTGACGGCGGTGTAAGTCGTTTGCGCGTGTACGGAACGCCGGCTGAGTGAAGCAATGCAAACGATTCATGACGTGACCTGGTTGAACGCCCTCGATTCAGACTCAGCGCGGCGCGAATTATTGAAATGCTGCGGCTCGCGAGCGTGGGCTGACGAGGTCGAACAATCGCGGCCCTTCGCGAGCCTGGACCAACTGATCGCCCGAGCCAACGAAGTTTGGTGGACGTTGCAATCCAGCGACTGGCTCGAAGCATTTCGCAGTCATCCGAAGATCGGCGAGAAGAAAGCCGCTAACGAAGTTTCCACACAATCGCAGCAATGGTCGTCACAGGAACAGCAGGGCGTACAGCATGTCGCGTCTGCCACGACTGACAAATTGGCCCGTCTAAACGCCGTTTACGAACAGAAATTTGGTTTTATTTTCATAGTTTGCGCCACCGGAAAGTCGTCTGATGAGATACTGGCGCTGTTAGAAAGTCGAATCGAGAACGATCCTGCGGCTGAGCTGCGAATCGCCGTTGCGGAACAGGCAAAGATTACCGAGTTGAGGTTGCGCAAACTTTTGGTGAGCGATTCATGAGCACCATTTCAACCCACATACTCGACACCTCGCGTGGAGCGCCGGCCAGCGGCGTTGCAGTCTGTCTTGAGGTACAAAACATCGACGAGAGTTGGACAGAGCTTAGCCACGCGTGGACCGACACCGATGGCCGCGTCAAACCCTTTTTCCTGGTTGATCGTCATGTGTCGAATGGAACGTATCGTCTGGTGTTCGATACTGGACCTTACTACTCATCACTCAGTGTCAACTGCTTTTACCCTCAGGTGACAGTCGTATTCAATGTTGACGACGCCTCGCAACACTATCACGTGCCGTTGCTGATCAGTCCTTACGGCTATTCGACCTATCGCGGAAGTTAAAACTCTCCAGATGATCCTTAACCCGACCGTCAGCGAATGGCTCAATCTCCTGCTTCGTTGGACACACGTCTTTGCCGGCATCATGTGGGTGGGAACGACGTACTACTTCACCTGGCTCGATGCGCGTTTGAGCGAGGAAGAAAAAGCTGTCGCAAGCACCGGAGCAACGGCACAGATCTGGATGGTCCATAGCGGTGGTTTCTATGTTGTCGAGAAACGCAAAGTGCCGGATCTCGCGTCGCGAACGTTGCACTGGTTTCGTTGGGAAGCCGGGATGACGTGGCTCAGCGGCTTTGCATTGCTGGTCCTCATTTATTACCTGGGCGGCGGCGCTCTGATCGATCCGGACGTTTACGAGATCAGCG
>DASZDV010000279.1:0-1730 GCA_035941575.1 Pyrinomonadaceae bacterium | reverse complement strand
GTAGAGTTGTGTGATCGGCAAGTTGCTTTTGAAGTGCCAATTAGCGCCGCGGTCGTAACTCTCGTAGACGCCGCCGTCACAGCCAACCAGGTAGTGATCCGTGTTATTGGGATCGATCCAAATCTCGTGGTTATCGACGTGTTTGGATTTCTCGCCGAGGCGGCGCAGCGTTCTGCCGCCGTCGTCCGAAACCATCAGGAAAACGTTCATCACATAGATGCGATCGACATTTTTCGGATCGGCCACAATCCGGGAGTAATACATCGCGGTGGTGTCGAATTCGTTCCGCCGTTCCCAACTGCCGCCGCGATCGTTCGAGCGAAAGATGCCTCCTTTGCGGTCCGCCGCTTCGACTTGCGCGTAGACGACGTTCGGATCGACCGGTGAGATAGCAATGCCGATGCGCCCCATCTCAGTTGTGGGTAAGCCCGCGCGCAACTTGTTCCACGTGGCGCCCCCATCGGTGGATTTGTACAGCGCGCTCTCTGGCCCGCCGTCAACGAGGGTCCACATGTGGCGGCGCCTTTGATAAGACGCAGCGTAAATCGTCTCGGGGTCGCGCGGATCGATCGCTACGTCGGTGACTCCGGTGTTCTCGCTTATCTTCAGAATCTGGCTCCAGGTCTTACCGCCGTCGCTTGTCTTGTAAAGTCCGCGATCGCCGCCCGGTCCCCACAACGGCCCTTGCGCCGCGACGTAGACGATGTTCGAGTCGTTGGGATCGATGGCGATGCGGCCGATGTGCTCCGAGGTTTTCAGCCCAACGTTTTTCCAGGTCTTACCGCCATCGTCTGAGCGATACACGCCGTTCCCGTACGAGACGCTGCGCTGGCTGTTGTTTTCGCCGGTACCGACCCACACCGTCAAAGGGTTCTTTGGATCGAGGACGATGCAACCAATGGAATACGAGCCTTCACGATCAAAGACCGGCGTCCAGGTGATGCCCGCGTTCACAGTTTTCCAAACGCCGCCGGACGCCGCCGCCACAAAATAACGCGAGACGTTGTTGGGTTCGACCGCGATACCGCTAACACGCCCGGACGTGAACGCCGGACCAATCGATCGCAGGCGCAGTCCATTGAAAGTAGGCGACGACATTGGATCACGAGGCGCGTTGTCGCCTTCAGGCTTCGGTTCGTCTGAGCCCGGTTCTTTCGAAGGCTGGGGCGATGGCGATGGTTGTGGCGTGCTCTGCGGAGTTGGTTGCTCCTGCGGAGAGAGCACTGATAGGCGGGCGGCATCGTTAGCGCTCGTCGATGTTCTCATTCGCGCGAACGTCGAGATTGGCAACGCGATCAGCGGCGCGATTACAAAGCCGCAGATTAAGACGTGAAATGATTTTGAATTCATTCTGGGACACCTACACTCAAAAGATGACTCTCGTCATCCGAAACGCCTTCACGCTGAAGGCGGTTACGCAATAGCGCTCGTTATCGATGGACGTTGTGGCACAGATCTTAGACTGTGATTTCGACCGCAGAAACCACAGACTAAGGTCTGTGCCACTTTACGCGGGGCTATTGGCCCGACGCAATCACATTTCCAATATTCTTTTCGCGCAGCATCCGATTGAAGTTCGCGAGATCCGTGTTCACCGCATCATCCAGCCGCCTGCGAAGTGACGCTAACTGCGATTTGAACATCGCGTGCACTTCCTGCTGCTGCGTGCTGGGCGGAAAGTCGCCCCCGGCAAGCCCGTTTGCCAGATAAGTGAGCTTGCTGATCAACTT